>NZ_JAUBOJ010000159.1:0-9382 GCF_036700185.1 Microcoleus sp. BM001215392
ATTTTCTGCGGTCATGCTTCGCCCCTACGGATATATTCGCTTGCATTGAGATGCATCCTGTACTTCACTTACCAGCAAAAGTGTTGTACATAAAAAAAACTGGATCGAGGATTTTAGTCCTTACTACAAACAGGTGGATATAGCACAATACGGTTCAGTTAAGCCCGATCTCCCTGGCACACCCCTTCCCAAGGGGGGACAAGAACTTACTCAAAGTCCCCCAGCAATCAGGGGATTTAGAGGGATCTCCGAGGAATAAACAGTTTTAACCCAAGCGTATTGGGATATAGCAATTCTCAATAATAGGCGTACAACTTTCCATTCTTTCTTCGCGCTCTTCGCGCCTTCGCGGTTCGTTAAAAAATCTAATTCACAGCGCATATTGCAAACAACAAACAAAGCTATGAACTTATCATCTTTTATTCCCAAGAACTTATCTTCTTTTATTGCCAAACTCAAGATCAAACGCAAACTGCGACGCGCCCGCACTCCGACAATTTTGCAAATGGAAGCAGTTGAATGCGGTGCCGCTGCTTTAGGAATAATCTTGAGCTACTGGGGCTCAACTGTACCGCTAACAGAATTGCGCCGCGAGTGCGGAGTCTCGCGAGATGGCAGCAAAGCATCCAACATACTCAAAGCAGCTCGACTTTACAACCTGGATGCTAAAGGATTCAAAAAGCCGATCGCCGATTTAAAAATTCTGCCCCCTCCCTATATTGTTTTTTGGAACTTCAACCACTTTTTAGTAGTAGAAGGGTTTACTAAAAAACGTGTTTACCTCAACGATCCGGCTGCGGGGCCGAGAACAGTCGATCTCGATGAATTCGATCGCGCTTATACCGGCGTTGTCCTGATGATGGAACCGGGGCCAGACTTTAAAAAAGGAGGCAAAAAACCCGGAATTATCCCTGCCTTAAGCAATCGCCTCCAAAGTTCGCGGTGGGCGATCGCCTTTTGTTTGGTAGCAGGATTGCTGCTAACTGTTCCCCGTCTGGCGGTACCAGCTTTCAGCCAAATTTTTATCGATGAAATTCTTGTCGAAAACCGTACTGAATGGCTGCGGCCTTTGCTGTTGGTAATGCTGTTTGCGACTGCGATCCGGGGGCTACTGGCAAAATTGCGGTTTGTTTACCTGCGGCGGCTTGCTGTTAAATTGTCAGTTTCGATGTCGGGACAGTTTCTGTGGCATACTTTACGCTTGCCAGTTGGGTTTTACGCGCAGAGATTCACGGGCGAAATCAGCAGCCGCAGCGAACTTAATGACAAGGTTGCAGAGGTATTGTCGGGAAAACTGGCTACCACTGCGATCGACACGGTAATGATGGTTTTCTACGCTGCGATCATGCTGATGTACGATCGAGTGTTAACCGCTGTCGCCATTTTCTTCGCCGCCCTCAACTTCTTCGCCCTGCAATCTTTATCCCGCAGCCGCGTCGATGCCAATACCAGACTCGGATCTGAAAGCGGCAAAGTCAGCGGAGTTGCGATCGGCGGTATCCAAGCGATCGAAACAATCAAAGCCAGCGGTTTAGAGTATGACTTGTTTTCTAAGTTTTCTGGCTATTATGCCAAAATGCTCAACGCCCAGCAAGAATTGGCACTCCCGTCTCAAATTTTGTCAATATTGCCCGGATTTTTGATGGCCCTGGCCTCAACGTCTATTTTAGTTGTCGGTGGGCTGCGGGTGATGAACGGCAGCTTGAGTATGGGGATGCTGATTGCATACCAAACTTTAACGCAGGAATTTCTGACGCCGGTTAACAATCTTGTCGGTTTTGGGACGACGCTGCAAGAGCTAGAAGCCGATTTAAACCGTCTCGACGATGTTTTGCAAAATCCCACCGATCCTGAAGCCCAGAGGGGTAGAGGGTTCCACAGGCATTCGCTGGGAGAGGCCCGATTAGAAATTCCTGCCAATTCTCCAGGGTCAATTGTAGAGACAAGGGCGATCGACCCTGCACCCCATTCCTCAACCAGCATCACCTCAGACTCGTTTCAGCTTAAGGGTTATGTCGAACTGCGAAACATCAGTTTTGGCTACAACAGGTTAGACTCTCCCTTAATTGAAAATTTGACTGTCACTGTCAAACCGGGGCAGCGGATAGCTTTGGTAGGCGGCAGCGGTTCTGGCAAGTCTACTGTTGCCAAACTGATTACTGGCCTGTACCAGGTTTGGGAAGGTGAAATTTTGTTTGACGGCATTCCCCGCCAACAGATTCAACGTTCGATCCTCGCTAATTCGCTCGCAATGGTTGAACAGGATATCTTTTTGTTTGCGGGGACTGTTCGGGAAAATCTTACTCTCTGGGATTCAACGGTGCCGGAAGCTGATTTGGTGCGGGCCGCCACAGATGCGGCGATTCACGATTTGATTTTGAATATGCCTGGGGGATATGACGCCCAACTCAGCGAAGGGGGCACGAACATGAGCGGGGGACAGCGCCAGCGTTTAGAAATTGCTAGGGCTTTGGTGAGAAATCCGGCGGTGTTGGTGCTCGACGAGGCAACGAGTGCCTTGGATGCTGAAACAGAGTTGATTATCGATCGCAACCTGCGCCGTCGCGGCTGTTCTTGTATTGTGGTAGCTCATCGGCTGAGTACGATTCGGGACTGCGACGAAATTCTGGTGCTGGAACGGGGGAAAGTGGTTGAGAGAGGTACTCACGAGGACTTGCGCGATCGCGCGGGGGCTTACGTTCGTTTGATTAGTTCGGAGGAGGCATAGGTTATGGAAGGCAAAAATCCGCGATCGCACGAAGATAACGGTACTGGATCGGGAGAACGGCAGAATTTTTTTCCTAAAATTTCTGTTCGCGATCGCGATTCCTCGGAACCAATTTCCCAGACTCCAGATACAGTAACGGATGCTCCAACGCAGCCAGTGTTTGACCGCAGTCAGGGCGATCGCAATTCCCCGCCACTTTTACTCAATCCGGCTGGGGAAGTGCGCCGAATTAGAGGCAACGAACCGCTGTTGCTGGATGATGCTGCGACGGTGTGGGCGATCGAGTCCGGCACTCTGGCAGTGTTTGCGACCGAGGTTGAGGCGGGCGAACCTGCGGGACACCGCCACTATCTGTTCAGTGTCAGCGCCGGTGAGGCTTTGTTTGGGGCGGCGCCGCGGGACGGGTGGGCTATGTTGGCAGTGGCGCTCGAGCAAACAGAATTGCTACCGCTGGCGATCGCCGATTTTACCGCTTTAGTTGCAGGCGATCGCAGAAATGCGAGCGCCCTCCTAGAAACATGGGTAAAACATTTAGGAGAACTGTTAACAGCAGACTTGCCAGAAGCGGAAATCCCCAATTTCCAATTCCCAAATTCTCAATATTTGTCACTACAAATAGGAGAGGTGTTTTCGCCAGAAATCGACCGCCCAGTTTGGGTACATTTGAGCAGCGGCACTGTCTGGTGGATGGGAATCGAGGATTTGAAACTCGATTCAGCTTCGGCAATATTTCCGATCGCTCCTGGTATGTGGTTTGTGGCGGAAACTGCTGTTGAATTGCAGGCGACGGCAACCTCTCAATTGGAAAACAGCGAGCAAATTCCTGCCGGTTTGGCATTGCTGCACGCCTATTTTTTCGATCGCTTAAATTTACAGCTAAACAAGGAAACAGCAGCAGAATTTCAGCGATTTTTGCAGCGGGAGGAGCTGAATCAACAGGTGACAGACGGTGCTCTGGGACAACTTGTTGCACTGCTTCACCCTCAAGAAACCAAGTTTTTTGAGGAAGAAACGCCTCTGCTGGCGGCTGCTGGGGCGGTTGGTCGGGCAATGGGAATCGCGATTTGTCCGCCGGCGCGATCGGTCGATCTGAGCCGGCTGAAAGACCCGATGGAGGCGATCGCGCGATCGTCGCAATTTCGCACCCGCCAGGTGTTGCTGACCGGGAATTGGTGGCGGTGCGAACACGGCCCGCTATTGGCTTATCTGGCGTCAGACAACAAGCCGGTGGCACTGCTGCCGCGGGGAAATAATTATGTTTTGTTTGACGGGGATCGGCGAACTTGGACTCGGGTGACAGCAGCGGTAGCAAAGACGCTGTTGCCGGAAGCTCAAATGTTTTACCGGCCGCTGCCGCTGGTAATTCACAACGTCGTTCAAGTGTTTCGGTTTGGTATCAGAGGCTTTGAAAAAAGCCTGTTCGCTGTCATCGCGCTCGGACTTGCCGGAACGCTGTTGGGAATGATTGCGCCCCAGGCGACGGCGATTTTAATCAACGATGCAATTCCTGGGAGCGATCGGGTTTTGCTGTGGCAAATAGGGCTGGCGCTGTTTGCAGCCACCCTTGGAAAAACCGCGTTTCAAATAGGTCAAACAATTCTGACTGTGAGGGTAGAAAACGCTGCTGAAGGAGCTTTGCAGCCCGCAGTTTGGGACAAAATGCTGAATTTAAAACCAGCATTTTTTCGCAAGTATTCCTCCGGCGATTTGCTGACTCGTTTGCAAGCAGTCAGCCAGATCCGGCGGAAACTCAGCGGTGCAACGCAGCGCACTCTTTTAAGTGCGGTGTTTTCTCTGTTGAATTTAGGCCTGATGTTCTTTTACAGCGTGCGGCTAGCTTTAGTGGGAATTGGTGTAACTTTGCTCGCGGTGATTGTGACTGGAATATCTAGCGTTTTGCTGATCCGCAAAGAGCGGAAAATGGAGATGGCACACGGTGAAATTAACGGGCTGACAGTAGAGTTAATTAACGGTGTATCAAAGCTGCGGGTAGCTGCGGCAGAAGCGCGAGCTTTTGCAGCTTGGTCGAAAAAGTACAGCCAGCAAATTAAAGTCAAACTCGGCATTAAACGGATTGATGACAGCGTTTCGGTATTTAATGAAGCGCTGCCGCTGGTGAGTTCTTTACTGATGTTTTGGTTTGCAATTCTGTTTATGCAGATGAGTCAAGCTAAAGGGGTTCAAGGGCTGAATGCGGGTACATTTTTGGCTTTTAATTCGGCCTTTGGAACTTTTCTGTCTGCTGTCACGGATTTGAGCAATACTTTGACTGATATTTTAGGCATTGTACCGCTGTGGGAGCGAGCTAAGTCGATCGTCCAGGGAACGCCAGAATCCGATCCGAGTCAGGCAGATCCGGGTCGCTTAAAGGGTCATATTGTTTTGGATCGGGTTACTTTTCGCTACCGCGACGACGGGCCGATGATTCTGGAGGATGTCAGCATTCACATCCAGCCGGGGGAATTTGTGGCGATTGTCGGGCCGTCGGGCAGCGGAAAATCAACTATTTTTCGGTTGTTGTTGGGGTTTGAAACTGCACAAAGCGGGACTGTTTTTTATGATGACCAAGATTTGATGGGGGTGGATATCCAGGCTTTGCGGCGGCAGTTGGGAGTTGTGCTGCAAAACGGTCGAATGACTACTGGTTCGATATTTGATAACTTGACTTGCGGGGCGTTGGTGACGCTGGATGAAGCTTGGGAAGCGGCGCGAATGGCGGGCTTTGCTGAGGATATCGACCAAATGCCGATGGGAATGCACACTGTGATTAGTGAGGGCGGCACGAATCTTTCGGGGGGACAGCGGCAGCGGCTGTTGATTGCTAGGGCGATCGTCTTAAAGCCGAAAATTATTTTGATGGATGAGGCTACGAGTGCTTTGGACAACCGCACGCAGGCGATCGTTACTGAGAGTTTGGACAAGTTGAATGCGACGCGAGTAGTCATTGCTCACCGCTTGAGTACGATCCGAAATGCCGATCGGATTTATGTAATAGAAGCTGGCCGTTTAGTGCAGGCTGGTTCGTTTGATGAACTGGCTAAACAAGAAGGGTTATTTGCTCGATTGGTGGCGCGACAGTTATAGGAAAAGGAAGAAGCAATAAAATCAAACCTGGTTTTTGGGGAAAACCAGGTTTGTTTGGTATTTATGCCTAATTTCTTTACGGTTGTTTCGGAATGATTTAACCGCAGAGAGCGCAGAGAACGCAGAGGAGTAAGAAGAGAGAGATGAATTATTTCGATCCTGACGGATTTGATATAAGTTGTAATTTTTTACGATCGATCTTGCTTGATTATATCAGGCAACCACAGCAAAATTAATAATAGCAAGCAGATGATAACTAAGCCAATACTGAAGGGTACAGCACCGCTAGTATCTGGTGCTTGCTGCATGAGATAAAGTGTTTGCAACATTAAATTATTTCCTCCTAATTAGTTTGATTTTGATGATTTAGTAGGCTCATGCTATGGCCACCATTTTGTCAATCCAAAAGCAGCACCGAGGGCAGTACCTCTGGGTACGCCAACCGCAGCAGTTCATAGCCAATCCCAGCCTTTCCTTGGAAAAAACTTGGGCTAAACACATAATTAGGCAAGTTAGGAAACAGTTGATAAGCTCCTGTTTGTTCTGCTCTCGCTACTACACAAGTCGCTCTTTGTAACGCCATTTCTCGCAATTCGGGACGAGCTAATTTTTGGGCAGCAACGAGCAGCAACTCAGTGCGACCAAAATTGCCGCAGCAGAGAGAGTCTAAACCTTGCAAGCCATACTTCTGAGTCGTTTGCAATGCCACTTCCACATCTTGATAGATTTCTTCTGTCTCTAAAATCGACAAACCGCCCAACCGCGCTAAGCCAATTCCAGGAGCACCGTGACACCAACTGACCATAAACCCAGGTTGACCGTTTTGCTGTGCGAAGGAGGAACGGAAATCAGGCCAGTTGGCAGCAGAGGACGAGAAAACACTGCGTTCGTAGGCAATTCCCTCAAGGGCTGCTTCTAGGTAGGCGCTGTTCTCTGTTACCGCATAGAGCCTCAGCAGGGCATAGGCAATACCACTGGCTCCTTGAGAGAAACCTGTCAACGGTTTATCTTCAATAGTTTTCCAGGCTCTGGGGGAACCCTCAACGCTGAGACGATGCTCTAGCAAATGCTGACCGCAGGCGATCGCTTTATCTAAAACTACCTGCTCAGTCGTCTCCCGATAAAGTGTCAAAAGCCCCAGAATTGCTCCTGCTGCTCCAGCCATTACGTCCAACTGTTGGTCAGCAGCAATCAGTTCGGGTGTAATTAAATTTGCAACTTCTCTTGCATCTTCCATCAGGGCTGGTTCCTGAAGGAATTGACTAATTTTGACCATAGAATAAACGATCGAACCAAGTCCAGTAGCGCCACCAATACCCATTGTCTTAGCAAATTTTTGAGTCAATTGAGCATTGGTTGTTTGCAACACTTTCCGTAAGGATTCCAAAGCACTCAAAGCCAAGTCACGAAATTGGCTGCTGCCTCCAATTCGAGCCAAAGCCGCTAGAAACAGGGCAATGCCACAGTTACCGTCGTAGAGGTTCGCACCTAGGGGTTGAAATTGGAATCGATCGGCATTGGGAACGTAGCCTAAGCTAAGCCAATAAACACTGCCCGATGCTTCCTTGATGGCGTGGGTATGGATTTCCTCTGCAATGGCATCAGCACAAGCGAGCAACTGTTCTCTGGTTAAAGGGCTTTGTGTTGAGCAATCAGCCGCCTCTGGAGTTGAAACCATACCAGCTTGCTCAGTTCCAGGCGATCGCGCTACTCTGGCATAAAACGTTCCTCGGATCATGGCAACTTGCCGAGCTAAATCAGTCTCGTCGAATTTTTGCAACCGAGAGATCACCTGAGTGTGGGAGGGTTCTGTAAGGAAATGTTGAATCGGTCGATCGACACCAATGGTGAGGGCATTGCTGTCGGAATCGGCGGCAAAGTAAGGAATATCTAACTGCTCCATTGCCTTCAATTCTGAGTGCAAAATCGACCAAGTTAGAGGCTTGCTCTCAGTTGTCAAAAAAGCACGGGCTAAGATATCCAGTTCAATGCTTCGATCCAGCCCATTTTTTAGAAATTGGGGAGACAGGGCATTATTTAAAATGACAGCATAAACTTTAGTATTGCGGAAAACAAACCGTACCTGCTGAGCCTCTAGCGCGGCTAGGGGACTCGATGAATTTTTGAGAGAACTGAACTCACCTGCTAAGAGTGCCTCTCGGTGTTCGAGCAGGAAGTGATACATCTGTTCAAACCCCTCAACTAACTCTTCAAGATAGTCATTCGGGGACAGGGGAACTTCGTTCAAAATCGGTACATTTTTCTGGACTGGTATCGCAACAGTTTTGTATGCCTGGTGCATATTATCCGTATTGACAAACTCCCATTGCTGCACGCGCCCAGGCAATGGCTGTGGATCGATGCTCCCCAGTCCAGAGATATCGTAGGCAAAGCGGTTATCTTTGTTAAAGTTCCAGTGAGGAAGGAGTCCAGTGCGTAGGACTGAATCCCACAACAGTCGATCGTCAGCCATCTGTTGCTGTTGTTGAGGGAAGTCTTGCAGTTTCGCCTCATGGTGCATCAGGGTTTCCATGTCAATCAGCAACAAGTGTTCCCCGTTGGCGATTAAATTCTCATGATGGCAATCCGTTCCGCCCAAGGCATACAGCAGGCACAGCAGCATTCCTGTTCGTTGGTAGAAGCGCCGCGCCGCCGCCTCATCCTCGATCGGCAAATGCTCCACAAATTCGACCCAGCCATAGGTTTGGCGATTGAGTACCTTCAGGATTTTGAAAGATAAAGGCACGCTTTGCTGATTGCACCACTCTAAAATCTGGTTGTAGGCAACATCTAAGCCTAAGTCTTTTGGTTTGTAGACAAGCTTCAGTCCCGACTCAAAAGTGAGAGCGATCGCACTGCGTCCTCGATGATGGGGGTCAGATAGATGCGGCTTGATTTCAACAACTTTTCCTAGCTCGGTAATGGGTAATTCTTCACTACTTTTCTGCTTCTCTACTCCAGAACTCCTGCGATCGAGTGGAAACACTTGCCCAATTTCAGGTAAATCTGCTTTTAAGCGTTGCAGAAACTCGGCTGTTGCTTCTACCCAAAAATCAATTCGAGTTGCTATCAATCTTCCCAACACTGGATAGGTTTGGAAAAAAGTTAGCATTCCCTCCTGTAAAAGTTTTTGCACAAATGCCTGGTAATAAGTTTTTTCAGGCGGAACTTCTATCTTTGTTACTAGAAAATTTAGAACACCGTATCCCAAGGGACGAAAACGAGAAAATTCAAGTGCTAGGGTTTTCTCGCACAGGTTTACTAGCATGACGAGTAAGCTGTACTCCAGCTTTAGGTAGGCTTCCTCTGTGAGGATTTCTAAGGGAAAATAGTTAGGAGATGATGACTCAGAACCCAGATGAGCTAGCAATTTCTGTCGCGCTACACGGATAGCTGGCAGAAGCAAGTCTTCAAACGGCAGTGGATTTTCAGGGTCAATTGGAAGGGGTAATAGTCCCCAATCCCTGGTTTCCACTCTCCCTTCTGAAGCCGTTTGAATGATTTCCTGTAAATTTATTTCCTGTAAATTTATTTCCTGTAAATTTATTTCCTGTAAATTTATTTCCTGTA
>NZ_JAUBOJ010000159.1:9482-15179 GCF_036700185.1 Microcoleus sp. BM001215392
AAGTTATTTCCTGTAAAGTTATTTCCTGTAAAGTTGCTGCCCAAGTGGGTAAGGTTCGATTATCAACAGCAGGTAGTGAGCCGATAATGGAACGTACTGTATCCACATCTAACCCATCCCATAATAGCCGCTTTTGAAAATTTCCCCAGTTTCCTTGAGCTGCCAATTGACACCAGCGATCCAGGCGTTCATCGCTCAACTTTTCTTCATTGATTGGGATAGTGTCAACCTCAAACAAGCGATTGCTGAGACGTTCTGAAAGAGAGCTGGCAGACGCCACAATATTTGCTAAATCGGATTGTGTTATCGTCATTATTTTCTCCTATCTCCTGTTCGTTTCTTTTTTGCTCTTGACGAGAGTGCTGTTGCTTGTAGCTGGAATCATATTTATTGCAGAGACAAATACATTACCTACCCCACCAAGGACGCAAAGAAACCCGGTTTTTCTGAAAAATCGCGGGTTTGGCAACGAGAAATTTACAAAGAAACCGGGTTTCTCGCCCCATCGCGCATAATTGTTGAAGAAAACAAATTGCGATTACGTGGATCGCTCTTTTCAAAACTTAGTTCATCTTTCTCATTTTTTGGCTGCTCTTGCTTGGTGGGTAGGGTATTATTTTTAACCCAGCTATGACCAAACCCTAGATAGCCTTTTGCTTCTAAAGGAATACCAGGTTGATAGACCAGTTTTATATGGCTGAGTCTTCTCCAAAATACGCTTTTGGCTCCAGAACCAAATAGGCGATCGCAAACGCTGATATTACTAGGCCATAAATTCGCCACAGATGATTTCTTGGTAAATCCATACCAACATAAAAGGGCATCTTTCTTGGCTGAAGTACACAGTTCTTTTTCAACCAAATAGTCTAAGAATAACTGCCACTTGAATTCATGTGTGGGCGGCTTGTGTAAATAACATTCCAAACCAATTCTGGGTAGAATAGTATCGCCCACATCGAAACTCAAGTAGATGTAATCCACAAACTCAGATAAGTTTGAGACAAGGGTAGAGAGTGTATTGGTTGGATCGCTCCAACCAATTTGCACCAGGTAATCTGGCAACTGAAGAGGGGAAATTCCTTCAACATTGAGCCTGACACCATGAGCTTGGCGGGATAGCATTGCCCCAAGATGGCTGATTTTAGCACCGGCCGGTAAGAAGTCAGCACAACGTCGGAGATTTGACTCGATCGGCGGGGAAACCTGATAGTTCAAGAGCCTGGAAGTCGTTTCAATTAGGCTTTGAGCATCCATGACAATTTTCTGGTTAAATAGCAAGAAAATACACGGAACCGGCAATGAAAATTGCTCTCCATCGAGATCGAATTCCATCCAGATTCGCTCTACTCCTTGATAAAGGAAAGAGGTCGGCTCGCTCCATTCTTGACACAATTCCTGAAAGAATTGCCAAACAGGATGAGTCAAGAACCTCTGTGGCAGGTTCAGGGTAAGGCGGGGGATACTGACTTGGAGGTCTACTCTCGATTGAGTTGCCCCTAGACGACATTCAAACCCACCAACAGATGTAGGGGGTAAGATTTGGGCGAGGGGCTGAATGTGGGATAAGGCTTCAGGAGAAACTAAGTCAGGGTGAAGGTAGGGGGTAACGATTTTCAGGTAATTTTCCATTGAACAGCTCATAATTTACACTCCTATTTGAGATAAGTTGCCAACCTCGAAACCGGACATGATATTACGCCCAGATGTGCTTCAATCGAATACTTAATCGCATGGGCTACTTGGAGGGAACAGAGATATAAACCGAAGGAAAAAACAGCCAGCCATCATCACTGAGGAAGCCAGTTGCTGGCTGGACTGAAAATTCTCCGCAAGGGTCAACATAAATGCTTACCGGAGCAACTGGCATTGCAAATGCCCAGATGTGCTAGTGGCTACGAAGTTAATTACCTCGATCGGGTTAACTTCAGGGGTCGCTAGTCGCTAGTCCATTGACCCGCTTTGTCCGCTGCCGCGGTTGCCGTTACCTTTGCCACTGCCCCATACATACGACCGCCAGATACAATTTCTAGCTCTTCATCTGTTAACTCCTCTTCCACACTGGGGTTTGAGGAAGTGGCTTCTACGGTTGCTTGGATCTCCTCTAGTGTGAAGCTGTAGCCTCGTTCAGTTCCCAGCTTTATAGCTAACTCGCCAAGTCTTTCTGGGGAGATAGCCACTGCTGTTTTGAACTGCTCTTGCAGCGCCTCATCTTGCATGACTTCATTTTTAAATTGATTCAAACTTGCAATAGACATGAGATTTTTCTCCTTGTACTTCGATAAATAGCAGAAGTAATTTTTACTTCTGCTGCTGGCTGGACTGAAAATCCCTCGCTAGGATCAACAGAAATGCTCACCGGAGCAATTGGGATTGCCAACGCCCATATCTGCTAGAGGTGGCTAGGAAGTCAGTTCCTTCGATCGGGTTATTTCTTTTTATCGAGCGTATCCTTCACTCCGTTCGCTGCCGCGAGTACCCCGACTGTCGCTGCCGCAATCCAAGTCACACCGCCAGATACCATTTCTAGCTCTTGCTCTGTTAACTCCTCTTCCACACTGGAGTTCGAGGAGGCGGCTTCTACCGTTGCTTGGACATCCTCTAGTGTGAAGCTGTAGCCTCGCTCAGCTCCCAGCTTTACAGCTAGCTCGCCAAGGCTTTCCGGGGAGGTAGCCGCTGCTGTTTTGAACTGCTCTTGCAGCGTCTCATCTTGCATGACTTCATTTTGAAATTGAGTCAAACTTGCAATAGACATGAGATTTTTCTCCTTGTATTTCGTCGTTTTATTGCGACTCTTCTCAGGATTGTTGACAGAAGAAAAGCTTGCCAAGCTTTCTTTCTGCTTTTAAATAGATGCCAGCCAAATCAACTGATGCACTTTTGATAGCAACGCCGATCGTCCACGCTTTTGAGCGACAGCAATTTCATAACAGAAGAACCTAGAAACGTCAACTCTCCCAGGGCTAATTCAATGCGATCGCGCAAAGGGGGCGGGAAACCGATCGAAGTTGGCATTACTAAAATATTTCAGTGCGTCAAGAGAAAACCAAGTCTCATCAAATGTACCCTGCAACCATTGATTTAATTTAGTTCTGCTTTCCTTCAGATATTCTGATACATCTGCTTCTATCTTTGCCGGAGCTAAAACTACAGGTAGATTCACAGCAACTGGTGCTAAGTAGCGACAGTACAGCAGCAAGTGATGCGGTTCTGCATCAAATAAAGATAGCGGTAGCTGGTAACAACCGTCTTCTAAAGCTGGCAAATCGATCGAACTCCAATAATAATTTATTTGGTCGCAATGCAGAAAACCCCTGATAATTACTTGTTCTTCTTCCTCTAATACTTCTAACATTACATAAAAATTCGAGGTTTGTGTTAGAGATGAAATCGTATTTTGAGGTACGATCGCTACTTCGTCTAGACAGTGTTCAACAGCAATTATACAAAGTTTAAATTCACCTAATTTTAGATAGCTGGTCGTGCCAATTTCAAGTCGTTCAACTGTGTGATTTGGAAGGCGATCGCTCAACCACTGCTCAAAACTTTGTACCGCTAGTGCACTGAGATAAGTTTGCCACTGGCGAGACTCACTTTTGACTCGATCGCTCATTTGTTTTGCCATTTGAAAATATTCGGGTTCGAGCCAAATAACTTCCGGCAACAACAACCTCGCATCTGTTAAATTAACCGACGAACCAATCATTATTTTTCTCCTTTTTTCAGTGGTGCTATGTTGCTAAAGTAAACCCGAAGTTGCCTAGCATACAAGCTGTTCATTTCGCGGTTTTTCCCCGCTTTAATTTCTTCGGCCGCTTCTTTGAAAAATTCTACATCAGCAAAAGCTTCAATTTGTTCAATCAAGGTTTTGAGATACTCTGGTTCAGGGGGAATTTGAGTCAAACCTTTTTCTTGAGCCAAGGTCATCGTACTATCAAGAACTTTCTCTACAGTACGAGCGCGTACATTGTTGATAAGTTGTCCCGGATCTAATACTCGCCTTGCTTGATCCCAACTGCTCATTCCCAATAAAGGAGCTATTTCTTTGAGAGACATTCCCTGACAGTAATATAATTCTAAACCCGTAATAAATTTTCGAGCAAAAATCGCATAACTTTTGCTTTTTTCTAATTTGGCAAGACAAGCGCTAATCTCTTGCTCTATTGATTGAATTAAAGCTGACTTTAGCTGCTGGTGCAAGAATTCCAAAATTTCTTGTTGTTCCACATTTAATTTATCTGTGGAAGCATGAGGTAAATCCGGTCTGAGTACGTCGTTTCCAGTATCAGGGTCGCGGATTTCCAAAGGTTCTCTGGAACTCCAAACGTCATACTGTTTCAACTGCACAGCTACCTGTTTTAGTTCTGCTATCAACTCAATATTGCTCTTGACACTAACATTTTGTTTCTGCAAGGCAGTTAGCATTTCTTGAAGTTGAGAATTAGAGGGGTCTGGGCATTTTTGTACTCCCGCCGATCGGTGTTTGCGCCTGTCTCGGCGGTATACTGCATGAAAGACTTCTATTAATTGGCGATCGCGCTCTGACAAACTTTCAATTTGTTTGGGTCTAGCTCGATTCAAAATTGCCCAATCGCTCAGATGTTTAAACCCAAATTCTGATAAAAAGTTTTTAACTTCTTGATTTTGTTTGGTTTGCAAATAAGCCCAATTGTCTAAGCTCATGCTCGACTGCGAATCAGGCTTAAACGTCCGCAATACCTCAACAGTAAAAAATTTATAATTAGTTGGTTGAGTTTTGCCGTTACCGTCCAACACAAGTTGAGTTTTTGCTTGGCTATCTAGAACGATTAAAGTTTTACCATCATCATTGAGAACAAACGGCAGCAAATCGTTGTAAGTGAATCTTTTTTCACCGCCGAATAAACTATCAATTTTTTGGCAGGCTTTGAGTATCGGATAAGAAACATTGCATCTCAAACAAAGTCCAGCAGCAGCACGCTTGGCTCTACTTATCGCATTATTTTGAGTTAAAAAATCAGAAAATAAAGTTGATTTGGCGTTCTGGTTTAGATGAGTGGCAAAATTAGAAACATTGGTTTGTGTACAATTATTGAGAATTTGATTCTCAAAAAAATCTTGCGCTTCAGGAATTAAACGATATTCATATCCAACTGTTTCCTTAGCCAGACTAATTCTGCAAAGTTTCCAAAATTTCCACAGCATTGCACTTTCCAAAACAGGCAATTTTGACGGTGTGGCAGGAGCGAAAATATCTAACGCTACACAATTAACCATTTATATTCCCCTTTGTAACTAGCTTGATTAATATATTGGAGTTTGGACAATTTGTTTGAAGTCCAAATTGTGGAAAGCTTAATTAATACGATAAATAAATAGATTGGATAAAACTAGGTTACTTTGTGTCAAGTTAATTGCTTGAGTTTGTATTTCCTGTTGCTCTGTAAGGTAGTTATCATTGCACAACTCTGCAATGGGTAGTGACAGAAGAGGGATAATTATGGCAGCTACAGCCCAGGTTGCCTTGAAAAATTGTTTTTAAAGGGAGCATCAGTCACTATGCACGAGTTCAGTTACTTAGAAGAGCTAGTACCTAGCTAGCGAATAAATAGACAAAATGGTACACTTATTAACAAATACACCAGCGTACCATTTTGTTTAAACTTGCGCGTATTTGCCAAAAAGCTTGGTCTTTCGGTAAAAAGGAAATCAAAGAAAACC
>NZ_JAUBOJ010000160.1:0-15171 GCF_036700185.1 Microcoleus sp. BM001215392
CATCTGCCCGATCGCAAATTCTTGCTCAATCCGAAACCGATTAACGCTTTCCATTGCCGTTAAAGCCAACTTTCCCAAAGCTTGTTTAATCTGTTTTTTTTCCGTCTCTTTTAATACTTGCTGATGCTTCTTCTGGAATTCCTCTTGTTTCCACTCAAAAAAATAAGTAGTAAACTGCTTGTAAAGTGCCGCCTTGGTTTCCGGAAAATACGGTTCGGGTACGCACCAAGACTGACACAACATCGACAAACGCAGGGGATTGCGTACCATTCTCCTAATGTTATCTTTCCCCGGTTCTTTTAACTGTTGCTGTAAGCGTTTTCCCTGGGAATGCCAAAAACTTTCCTTGCCAGAATTGCGCCGTTTCTCATCCTGACTCGCTTGCTCAAACCACTGGCGAATAAACTCATCGACATCATTGGCTTCAAATTCCAAAGTTTTATAAGTATCAAAATCCGTCAGGGTATTGCTAATCGCCGCATCCCAAACATTCAAACGGCAAGATAGCACCACTCGCGCTTTACCCACCCAGTCTGTCAGTTGTTCCCGAATTTTCGCCAACGCCTGCACGGGGGATTCCGCCGCCATTTCATCCACCCCATCCAACAGCAACCACACCTTACCTTGACGGAACAGTTGTTTGAAAGCTTCTATAATTTCTGGAGTAACACTTTTGGGAACAGGATTTATATGTTCCACCGCTTTTTCCAGCCAATTATTGACTAAATAATCTTTTATTGTGCTTCCCTGTAAATCTGCCAGTCGAATACAAATCGGAAAATCTGGGGAATTTTTCGGCAAATGTTCCGCCAGTTTTCCTAACAGCGTGGTTTTCCCCGCACCCGGTTCGCCAATAATCGCGATCTGCTTGCGTTTTTCGGTGCGATTTTCGGCAATAACTTTCAGGAAAAAAGCATCATCTTTATAAGTTTGGACGATTTGCAGTTCTGGTTCTTTCTGCGGTTGTGACTCTTCTCCTGTGGGGTTTGGTCTGGGGTTTGGTGTTTTGGGACGTTCCATTAATCCCAAGGGAACGTAAATATTTAATTCATATTGTTGTGTTGTTGCTTGGCGGCGGAGTTGTTGAGTTTCTAAAACTTTGCCGCAGATATCATGCCAGTCAATATTTTTATCGGGTATCGGTGATGATTCGGGTACATTTGAAGCTGTTTTTTCCTGCCATTTCTGCTTAACTACAGCCAGATTCCGATCCCTTGATGCCGTTTGGTGTTGCAGCGTCAGCGTGAATTTCCAATAGCCTTGAGTTTTTTTATTGTTGGGATCTTCCTTCAACACTTCCAAATCTCTCAAGCGGTCAATGACTGTTTGAATTGCATTCAATTCCTTGTCTTGCTGGCTTCCTTGCCCCTTGCTAAGTTCTAAGCGTTTGCCAGTTTTCTCGATCAGTGCAACTAAATGTTCCTTCCGCGTGCCAACATCAACAATTCGATTCCCTGTTTTCTGCCTTTCTTTTCCTGTCACGCGCAACTGGTTAGCAGAAACCCACTCAACCTGAACAGCGGTTTTGAGTGCGTCGTCTAACTCCAGTGATTCATCTGCATGAGAGAGTAAAGCTTCTACTAAGTTTAAGCTATTTTTCTGCTCTGTTTCTCCCCAACCACTATTTCTTGGCATACTGCAACGATAAAGAAAACCTAAACAGGACTTACCCACTAAGACCAAAGAAACCGGGTTTTTTACCTAATCTGCGGACTACAGCAGAGGGTTTTCGTAAA
Organism: Microcoleus sp. BM001215392; assembly: GCF_036700185.1. NCBI lineage: Bacteria > Bacillati > Cyanobacteriota > Cyanophyceae > Oscillatoriales > Microcoleaceae > Microcoleus > Microcoleus sp. BM001215392. Next base: position 1,737 of record NZ_JAUBOJ010000160.1, read on the forward strand.
AAAACCCGGTTTCTGGCCACCCGTGCGTAAGTCGTACTAAAAAATTTTTGAGTTGCCCAAACCAGCTTGCACCCCCAAGCTGCTAATCCTCATTCTACAAGCATTCTGAGGTTTGCGTGGGGAAGTTGTTTGGGGAAAAACCCAAAAAAACAATTGACCTTGTAAACCAAAAACAAGGTGAGTTCAATGTCTATCCAGAAGAATCAACCACAAACAGCTACTCAAAAGTTTGTGGGGCGAGTCATCGCAAGTGCATTTATCCTGCAAGCAGTCATCATTGGTGTGAAGGGCAATCTCGATGTAGTATCTGGAAAACCCGCCCTGGATGTGATTCAGGGAATGATATTTCAGGGGATTGAGTTAATCGTCAAAGCTAATCGCAGCCGAAAGAGTGTTGATAAGATCGATCGCCCTGCTCAACCTCACATCACCCCAAATTCCGACGATTGATCTCGCTGGTGCAAAATCATCGCCCAACCAACATCAAAAAGGGGAAATTGAGCTTAATTCAACTTCCCCTTCTTAACAAACGCTTTGTTTTCTGAATCTATTTCCTAACAGGCCATTTGCTGCCACTCAATTTCTAGCAAGCGCAGCAATCTTCGATCGCCATTGGCTGCGGCTACTTGTTTCCGTCGATCGAGAATATTGCAAATATGCGCCCGGTGAACTTGCGCCACATCCGCAGCAGTTGGGGAAGTTTCCACCGCCGAGTCAGGTGCGCTAGCTGCTGCGACATCCTGCTGGGCTTGAAAATCTCGCTTTGTCGTAGAGTTTACGCCCCCATATTTTTTGGGGACGGGAATGTGTCTCGGATACCGATAGCTCCAGTTTTGACCCCTATATTTGCCCGCCACTTCGCCTTCGATCATCTCGACTGTCGGAATGTCGTACTCGTAGTTTGCACCGCGATAAGTCAGTTGCATATTTTTCAATCCTTATACAGATATAAAAAGGGAAATTTGGTCTGATGTACTTTTGTTCGCTAAAACTTTTTAAGTTTCTGTATTCAATTATACTATTTATCAAACAAATGAGCTACTATTTACAAAAATTAATATTTTGAGGGTGAGAAGGCAGGAAAAAACCCGCCGCAGCGGGTTTAATCGAGCTTTGACTAATTCGATCGTACTCCGATCGCAACCGATCGAGATCCGAGGAATTACCCGACTGTCACTTCATCGGTTTGGACACCTGTAGCGCCCTCTTCAGCAGAGGCGATCGCCACCAACTTGTCGAGAACTTCCTGACTGGGAACTTGACCTTTGAGAACAACCGTGCCGCTGAGTTGAGCAACCCAAACAGTCTCAATATCAGCAACCTCTGAATCGCCGTCAAAAGCCAAAGCCACCCGCTTCGCCAGGCCACTTTCGTCAAAATTTCCGTCTGGGCCGACTTTAGCAGGAGCTATAGATTGTGTTTCGGCTGCTTGCTGTACTACTTCTGCCATCGGTTGAGCCTGCTCTTCAGGCTTTTCGAGTCCAAACAGTCTTTTAAACCAACCCATAGTAGTTTAGTCTCCAGAAAATACACTTTTTCCAAGATAGCTCTAGAATTCCCAAAGACTCGTAATTGTTGCAAAACTCAGCGAAAGTTCTCAAAATGTTGTTACGCAAGACTTGTAAAATCTGAAATCTCTACAGGTATCCCGATGTTGATGTTGCTCTTTTATGTAGGGGACGATCGCTACGCCTTAGATAGCAGGCGCGTAGTCGAAGTAGTTCCGACTGTCACCTTGAAAAAACTTCACAGCGCGCCGGAATACATTTCCGGTTTGTTTAACTACCGGGGACATCTCGTCCCAGTCATCGATTTATGCCAAATGCTACAGGGGACGGCGGCCCGCCCTTACTTGAGTACCCGCATTGTCTTAGTGAATTGCCAGTTTCCCGATACTTCTGACGGGAACGGCGGCAGTTTGCCAGGCCCGGTAATTTTAGGACTGATGGCCGAAAGGGTGACAGAAACTCTGGACAAACCGGAAACTGAATTCGTTAGTCCCGGGATTAAGATTGACAACACTCCTTATTTAGGAGAAATGATTGCAGACGATCGCGGTATGATTCAATTTGTCAGGGTAGAACATCTGCTGCCGGAATCCCAAAAAACTTATTTGCTTCCCCAACAGGAAGGCTGAGATATAGTCATTGGTCATTGGTCATTGGTCATTGGTTATTGGTTATTGGTTATTGGTTATTAGTTATTGGTAATTGGTAATTGGTAATTGGTAATTGGTAATTGGTAATGGTGAGTAAGTCGGAAAGTTGATAACTACGATATTAACGCATTAGGGAAAGGTAACTGTCAACTGTCAACTGTCAACTGTCAACTGTCAACTGTCAACTGCTTTCGTAGTCAACTGTCACAGGTCAACTGTCAACTAAATGAACGCAAATCTACGAGCTAAAATCAATGACACAAGCAGCAATTGAAGCTCTACTCAGACAAAAAATTGGTTTAGATGCCATGACTGTTGGTTCTAATACAATTACTAGAGCAGTCAACCGTCGGATGGCAGATTGCGGTTTGACGGATCTAAATATTTACTTGACAAAATTGCAAACATCTCCTCCTGAATTGGAAGAATTAATCGAAACTGTCGTGATACCGGAAACTTGGTTTTTTCGCGATCGCGAACCTTTTGTTTTTTTGAGCCGGTACGCGATTTCGGAATGGTTGCCGCAAAATGCCGGCCGAGCCTTGCGCGTGTTGAGCCTTCCTTGTTCGACGGGGGAGGAACCTTACTCGATCGCGATCGCCCTACTCGAAGCTGGTTTAAACCCGATCAACTTCAGCATTGATGCGGCAGATATCAGCAAAGTTGCTCTCAAAAAAGCGGCTCGCGGAGTTTACGGCAAAAACTCTTTCCGATCCAAAAACTTGGATTTTCGCGATCGCTATTTTACTGGGCTGGCGGGAGACCTCTATCAGTTGAACGAGTCGGTGAGAAGAAAAGTTAATTTTATTCACGGGAACATTCTAGACAGCTATTTTTTGTTTGGTCAACTTCCTTACGATGCAATTTTTTGCCGCAATGTGTTAATTTACTTCGATCAACCAGGCCGAACTCAGACTGTGGAACTTTTAAATCGATTGTTAAAACCAGCAGGAATATTGTTTTTAGGTCACTCAGAAAGCGGGCAAAAACTGCCTCCTAAATTTGTCTCAGTGCGTCATTCCCTAGCCTTTGCTTACCGCAAAACAGATATTCCAGACAGCCCGCAAGTTCAGGTCAAAAAAGAACAGACTAATATCAGTTATTCGCGGATGGTTCGGGAGTTTAAACACGTGGAAAATACGCAAAATATTCGCAGCGATAAGTTACCAAGTATTCACAGTAAATCCTCTACTTCCGATCGAAAATATCCGATAGAGGGTAAGAATTCGGGGATTTTGCCAGTTCGGGCGATCGCCCCAAAAGCAGACTCAGGTAAATCTACCAGTCCTGATTTAGACGCAGCGCGCCATTTGGCAGATCGCGGACAATTGCAGGAAGCGGCCAAACTGTGCGAAACTTACCTCAGTCAAAATCGCACGAATGCTGACGCTTACGTTTTATTGGGGCAAATTTACCAAGCAACGGGCGATCGCCAACAAGCCGAGCAATCTTTCCAAAAAGCAACTTACCTGAAGCCGGATCACTATGAAGGACTAATTCATTTAGCTTTGCTCAAAGAAGAGCGAGGAGATCGTGTCGGTGCTGCGATCGTCCGCCAGCGCATTCAGCGAATGGAAAAATAGCCTGAGAAGTAATAACTGAGAACCTAAGCATGAACAACATTTTTAAGCATATGACTTTGCAAAGACGCATGATGGCTGCGTTTGTGTTCATGGGGGCGATCGTGCTTGTTATCGCTTTAGTCGGCGCCAGCGGTAATTTTAGGCTATCGGCACACCTGGAGTCCCTCGCTAACAATGCTTATCCGAGTACCGTGGCTTTGTGGAAAATCAACGAAGCACAAACACAGGTGCAGTCTTCCGATCGAATGCTACTCAACGAAGCAATAAATGTTGACCAAAGACGCCGAGAAATTGCCAGAATAAATAAAGCTTGGAATCAAATAAATCAAGGTTTTAAAGATTATGAAAAAATTCCGCGCGACGACAAAGAAGATAAATTGTATCAAGAATTTAAACCGCTGTGGCAAAGGTGGACAGATGCTCACAAACAATTTCAACAACTAAATACAGAATATGAAAAAGTGGGGATTATTAACCCCAGACAAATCCAAATTAATTTGCTACAGAATGGCAAAACTAAATCACCTGAACTAGCAACTGCTAGAGCAGCAGTTGAGGTGCTTAACAAAATGAACGAACAAGCTTTGAATGTGAAAGTAACTACATTTCAAGCTGCGACTGAGGGAATGCTGGAACTCCTCAACTACAATCGCCAATTAGCAGCAGATTCGGCAAAATCAGCCGCAGAGGATATCACTCAAACTCGGTTCTGGGTGCTTTTAGGCACGCTGCTGGGCCCTTTAACTGCTGTACTGTTTGGACTCTACTTTAGCAATACGATCGCCAAACCGTTAGGAGCTAAAATTGCCGGAGTTGTGGATGTAGCAGAGAAAATGTCGATCGGCGATTTGACTTCAGAAGTTCATGTCAGCGAAACCAAAGACGAAATCAGCAAATTGCAGAACTCCTTCCGCAGCATGAATCTGGGTTTGGCGACATTAATCAAGCAAGTGCAAACATCTGTAATTCAAATCACATCCTCAGCCACCCAAATAGCCGCTTCTGGCAGACAATTAGAAGCCACAGTCAACGAACAAGCAGCATCCACAAACGAAGTTGTAGCTACTGCCAAAGAAATTGCAGCCACCAGCGGTAAACTCGTAAAAACCATGGATGAAGTTTCCCATATGGCAGAGTCAACTGCCCGCGAAGCTGGTAGCGGACAAAAAGAGTTAGTTCGCATGGAAACAACCATGAAACTGTTGGGAAATGCTACCAACTCTATCTCTAGCAAACTTGGAATTATTAGCGAAAAAGCTAACAATATCAACAGCATAGTTACTACAATCACCAAAGTAGCAGACCAAACTAATTTACTTTCCTTAAATGCAGCGATTGAAGCCGAAAAAGCTGGAGAATACGGCATGGGTTTTGCCGTCGTCGCCAGAGAAATTCGCCGCCTCGCTGACCAAACAGCCGTTGCAACTTTAGATATTGAAAGCATGGTAAAAGAGATGCAGTCAGCCGTTTCTACTGGTGTGATGGAAATGGATAAATTCTCCCATGCAGTAAGCCGCGGGATGGAAGATATTCACAACATCGGCGTGCAATTAGCCCAGATTATTGAGCAGGTACAATCTCTCACTCCCCGCTTTGATTCGGTAAATCGAGGCATGGAAGCTCAATCTGAAGGAGCTCAACAAATTAGTGAAACGATGGCGCAGTTGGCCGAAACTTCCCTACAAACTGCCGATGCTTTGCGCGAAATTAATAGTTCAATAGCGCAGTTAAACGAATCAGCCCAGGGAATGCGGCACGAAATTTCGCGATTCAAAGTCAGTTGATAGTTACTCCTACCCCAACATTCGTCAGTATCGAACAATGTCAAATCTCAAATGGTATCATATCATGTCTGGTCAATTACCCGTCAGAAAAAATTTTTATAGTAAGGACTTCAGTTCTCATATTTTGAATAAAACTTGTATTCCTGATTGCCAACCAATTTTATATGTGTCATTTGACAGACATGATATAAGTTATTGCTAGCCAAGGAGATGTAAATTAAGTGCCTAAAAAATTAACTATTAAACAAATTTTGTGGCTGGGATTTAGCACAATTATTATGTTAATAATTGTAGCTAATCTGGTAGCACAGCATACAAAAGCTACTTTAGTTAAGTCTTTAGATAACGTTACTTTAAGCTATAAACTGTTGCAAGAATTGGCACAGTTGGATATGCTGTTGCTAGAAGCTGAGAGTGGTCAGCGCGGTTATCTGTACACGGGAAAAGAGAATTTTTTAGACCCATATAATGAAGCAAATGCCAGCATTAACGTGCAACTAGCAGAGTTGAGAGATAAAATTAGAAACCCAAAACAACAAGAAAAATTCGGCGAACTGCAAACGCTGATTAAAGAAAGAATAGATTATTTAGAAACAACTATTCAAAGGCGGAAATCTGGTCGAGAACAGGAGGTAAAAACCATAGTAAGCGCTGGGACGGGACTAAAAATTATGGCAAAGCTGAGGGGAAAAATTACAGAAATTAAGGAAACCGAAAATGAATTATTGGATGATAGGAAAAAATTAGCCCGGGAAGCTGAGATATTTTCAAATTATTTTGCAGCAAGCAGCACTTTGATTATTGTGGGAGTTAGTGGACTAATTTATTGGATGATTATTCGGAACATTTCCCAATCTTTGGGAATAGCAGTAAAAGTCGCAGAAGAGGTATCTGCTGGAAATTTAACGGCTAATATTTCAGCAAGTTATCAGGGAGAAATTGGTAAATTGCTCGCCGGATTTAAAAGCATGACTCAAAGTCTAAATTCATTGCTGTGGCAAGTGCAGAATTCCGGAATTCAAGTCACAAATTCTTCTCATGAAATCGCCGGCTCTGGCAAAGAATTAGAAGCGAATGTCACCGAACAATTAGCTTCGATTATAGAGGTGAAAGCTACTACAAAAAAAATTGCTGCTACTTCTCGGCAATTAAAGCAAGCAATGGAGGGAATTACTTCTACATTCCAAACTACAACCATCGCGGCAGAGGGCGGGCGGCGGAATTTGAGCCAGATGGAAAATACTATGCGGGATTTAGCAACTGCTACGATTTCTATTTCTAGCCAACTAACTAATATTAGTGATAAAGCCAACAATATTAACCAAATTATTATTACGATAACTAAAGTTGCAGATCAAACTAATTTACTGTCTTTGAATGCTGCGATAGAAGCGGAAAAAGCGGGAAAATATGGTATGGGTTTTGCTGTAGTTGCCCGAGAAATTCGGCGCCTCGCCGAGCAAACTGCTGTTGCTACTTTGGATATTGAAAAAATGGTCAAAGAAATGCAGGCAGCAGTTTCGACTGGGGTGACGGAAATGAATAAGTTTACTGAAGAAGTAAATGATAGCGTTGAGGATATGGAAAGTGTGAGCTGGCAACTAACTGAAATTATCGAGCAGGTGCAAGCTATCACTCCGCGTTTTTCAGTGGTAAATCAGGGTATGGAGGCTCAATCTGAAGGCGCTCAGCAAATTAGCGAGGTGATGGTCGATCTGAGTCAATCGGCGGATCGAACGGCCGGCGCATTGCGCGAAATTAACGGTGCTATCTCTCAATTAAATGAGGCATCCCAAGATTTGCGTCAAGAAATTTCTCGGTTTAAGGTAACCAGTAAGGAATCAAAAAATGTTTAAAAATATCAGTTTCAAACAGCGGCTGAATGCAGCATTTATATTTCTAGCGGTGATTGTTTTAGCTGTGGCTTTGATCGGTTGGAGCGGCAATTCTCGGCTCGGCGGACATATTGATACGCTAGCTAATAATTCCCTGCCGAGCATTAGCGGATTGTGGAAAGTTAATGAAGGGCAAACGCAAATTGAGTCGTCGGAACGGGCTTTGCTGGCTCTGGATCTCAGCGCCGATGAAAGAAAAGTTGAATTGACGAGAATTCAGAAAGCTTGGGAGCAGATTAATGAGGGCTTTAAAGAATACGAATCTACTCCCCGGAGTGCGGAGGAAGATAAGGTGTATAAAGAATTGCAGACAAAATGGGATATTTGGAAGAAGAATCACGAAATCTTTTTGGATTTAAATAAAAAATTTGAGAGTTTGGGAATTCTCAACCCGTTTAAAAGGCAGATCGAACTGACAAATCAAGGCAACACCAAGTCGCCGGATCTTGAGGTGGCCAGAAGGGCGGGCGCATTTTACAATCAATTGAGCGATCGGGCAAAAGCGAACCGCGCGTCGTTTCAAGCAGCTACTAACTTAATCTTGGAGGATCTAAAAATTAATGAAACTACCGCACAACTAGCTAAACAGCAGTCAAAAAACGATGTTACTCAAACTACCTTCTGGGTAATTTTGGGGATGATTCTCGGGCCGCTAACGGCAGGACTGTTTGGACTGTTCCTCACGGGCGCGGTTTCCCAAACTCTGGAAAATCAAATAGATATGTCCGGGATCAGAATTAGCGGTTCTACTAACCAAATTGCTGCTTCTGGCAAGGAATTAGAAGCGACAATGAACGAACAAGTCGCCTCGACCAATCAAGTGGTAGCTACGGCTAGAGAAATTGCTGCTACTGCTATGCAACTGGCGAAGACAATGGATGAAGTTTCCCAGATGTCTCAACAAGCTGGTCAATCGGCTGGCGGCGGGAAACAAGAAATTGGTCGCATGGAATCAACGATGAATAAATTAGCTGATTCTACGAGTGCTATCTCTGGTAAGTTGGGAGTTATTAGCGAAAAGGCTAATAATATTAACAGTATTATCACGACGATTACGAAGGTGGCAGATCAAACTAATTTGCTTTCGCTGAATGCGGCTATTGAGGCGGAGAAAGCGGGAGAATATGGGTTGGGTTTTGCGGTGGTTGCTAGGGAAATTCGCAGATTGGCGGATCAAACTGCGGTGGCTACTTTGGATATTGAAAATATGGTTAAAGAAATGCAGTCTGCTGTGGGAGTTGGTGTGATGGAAATGGATAAGTTTACTAATGAGGTGCGCCGGGGGGTGGAAGATGTGCAAACTATTAGTTTGCAGTTGGAGTCGATCATCCAGCGGGTGGAGGCTTTAACTCCGCGTTTTGAGGAGGTGAATGAGGGGATGGATGCGCAGTCTCAGGGTGCTCAGCAAATTAGTGAGGCTATGGTGCAGTTGAGCGAGGCTTCTTCGCAAACTGCGTCGGCGCTGCGGGATATCAACGGCGCGATCGGGCAAGTTAATGATGCTACACTCGGTTTGCGTCACGAAATGCTAGCGTTTTTAAAGTAAATAAGGCTGATGCTCACTAACTCAGTTTCCGAGAAAAATCACAGGTTTGGGGAGGATAAATATTAAATCGATTTTTTTGTAAAATAGGAGCGAATATCAATAAAATCTAGCCTCTAAAATCTAAAATCTAAAATCTAAAATCAAATGGCTGATGATTGCTGGAATCGGATCGGAGTTGGGGGATCTCGCACTTGTCCCCAATTAAAAACATTTATTCACTGTCGCAACTGTCCTGTGTATTCTGACGCGGGCAGGAGTTTGCTGGAACAGGAGTTGCCGCCGGGATATCTGGAAGAGTGGACGAGTTTATTGCGATCGAGTCAAGGAGTAACTAACGCTGTCACGGCTGCGGGGACTATATCTGTAGGTATTTTTAGGCTGAGCGGGGAATGGTTGGCTTTACCGGCGGCACTTTTTAAAGAAGTGACGCAGATATCTTTTATCCACACTTTGCCGCACCGCAGCAATCATATACTTATCGGTTTGGTGAACATTCGCGGCGAAATCCAGTTGTGCATTTCGCTAAAAGCACTTTTGGGATTGGAAGCAGCAGATACCAGCCGACAAAATATTAGTCCTGTTGTTTACCAGAGGATGGTAGTTGTTGAGAGAGAAGGCAGCCGCTGGGTGTTTGAGGTAGATGAAATTTATGGCATTCACCGCATTCTGCCGGAGCAAATTAGAAATGTCCCGGCTACTATTTCTAAAGTCCCAGAAACTTATACTAAAGGGATTATAAGTTGGCAGGGGCAAAGTGTTTGTTATCTGGATGATGATTTGCTGTTTTATACGTTGAATAAGAAGATTATCTGATAAATTGGGCCTAGGGCATAGGCCAAACAGGTCATGGTGCAAACAGGTCATGGGGCATGGGGGGTGAAAATTGGTAAAGAGAATGATTAATTGTAGTATAAAAAATATAATTTATCGTTTACATGACTTAGGCGTAACTTATATACGTAGGGTGCGCACTGCGCACCTTACGTATATAAGTTAAATCAGATCAAATTCGCACTTCATCTCCCAGTCAACAGTCAACAGTTAATAATTACCTGACTGTGGAACCGGAATTCACATCACTTATTTAGGACTAATAAAAATGAGCAATCAAGATATGAGCAATTTCTCCATGATGGATTTATTTCGCATGGAGGCGGACACACAAGTAGCAATATTAAATGAGAACATTCTGTTATTAGAAAATAACCCAAATTCTCCTACCCAATTGGAATCTTTGATGCGGGCGGCTCATTCTCTTAAGGGCGCGGCGCGGATTGTGGGACTGGATGCTGCTGTGCGAGTAGCTCATGTGATGGAGGATTGCTTTGTGGCGGCGCAGGCTGGGTCGATCGCCCTAGACTCACCAGATAAGATTGATGTGATGCTGCGGGCGATCGACCTTTTGGCGCAAATCAGCCAGATTCCGGAAACTGAGATCGAAAATTGGCTTCCAGTTAATCGATCGCAAGTTGAAGCCTTAGAAACTGCCATTTCAGCAATTATCAACAACGAACAATTAGATTTTGGTAGCCCGTATCAAGCAGAATCAATAGAACCCGAGGCGATTTTTGAACTCGAAACTCCGCTAGAACCAGCAGCGCCAAGTTATCTGGCTTTTCCCGCAGAAATAACAGATAGCGCACAATTAAATTCAGATATTTCTCAACAAATATTGCCAGAGTTGGCGCCTGTCGAAACTCCCGAAACTCGGATGCTAAAAACAGATTTGTCGATGTTAGCTTTATTTTCAGGAGAAGTAGAAGTCCAATCAATTTTGTTAAAGCAAACTTTACTGTCGCTCAAAAATAACCCGAATGAATACTTAGACTTGGACTCCCTCGTCAAATCCGCTCATTTAATTAAGGGTGCTGGTAGAATTGTTCATTTTGCTGAGATTGTCAAGCTTGCTAGGGCGATAGAAAATACATTTGTGGAGCTTCAGAAGTACAGATATAGCTTGAATGAAAATCAAATTGACAGCCTGCTGGTCGGAGTAAATCTCCTAGTAAATATGCACGAGATTCCTGTACTGGATATCGAAAATTGGCTGACCGAACGAGAGGGAGAAATAGATCGGATTGTGGGCGCGATCGATCTGATTGCTGAAGCAGCTAAAACTCAGCAGCCACCAATGACCTCGGCAGTTTCCTCACAAAAATCTGCCCAGGTAACGACTTCTCCAACAATGCCCGTACTGCCGCCACCGCGATCTAAAAATCATCCTGCTGCACCTACGATAAATAGCGTTAAAAATTCACCAGATGGCGATGTACCAGCACTAAATGTAGAGCAACGCCCGAATGAAATTGCGAGCGGACAACCTTCAAGTTCAAATCTCAGAGAAAATGTTCAAAAGGCGAAAATGGCAGACCGCGTAGTGCGAGTCAATGCGGAAAACTTAAACCGGATTATGGGTTTGGCGGGCGAATCTTTAGTAGAAGCAAAATGGCTGCAACCGTTTGCTGATTCATTATTAAAACTGAGAGCGCACCAAGGACAACTGTATAATTTGTTGGAGAAATTGCAGGAATCTTTAAGTGATTCAGTTGTGGATCAGCGCTCGGAAGATTATCTGGGGAGTGCTCGTAAAAAAGCTAACGATTGCCGCCATATCTTGTCCGATCGCCTAAACGAACTAGAACTGTTTGCGCGCCGTTCTGCTAATTTGTCCGATCGCTTGTACCGAGAAGTGATTGCGAGCAATATGCGACCTTTTGCTGATGGCGTTTCAGCTTTTGGGCGAATGCTGAGAGATTTGGCGAGACAGTTGGGTAAGCAAGTAAAATTTGAAGTGCTTGGCAAATCTACTCAGGTCGATCGAGATATTTTAGAAAAGTTAGAAGCACCGCTAACGCATATTTTGCGCAACGCTATCGATCACGGGGTTGAAATGCCGGAGGCGCGTTTAGCTGCGGGGAAATCTGCCGAAGGTACGATCCGGCTGGAAGCTGCACACCGGGGCGGAATGCTGTCAATTACTGTCTCGGATGACGGTAAGGGAATAGAACCGGAAAAACTGCGCCAAAAAATTGTGACTAAAGGTATGGTAAGCGCGGAAATGGCGGCGAAATTGACTGAACCGGAATTGATGGATTTTCTATTTTTGCCAGGTTTTTCTACTGCTAGTCAAGTGACGGAAATTTCGGGCCGCGGTGTGGGTTTGGATATTGTGCAAAGTATGGTGCAGGAGGTTGGCGGCATTCTGCGGGCGACTTCTGTGCCGGGAAAAGGTATGAGTTTTCATTTGCAGTTGCCGCTAACTTTGTCGGTAATTCGGACGCTGTTGGTGGAAATTTCGGGGGAACCTTATGCTTTTCCGCTGACTCGGATCGATCGCATTGTGATGGTTGAGACTGCTGAGATTGCGATCGCCGAAAACCGACAGTATTTTAGTCTGGACAACCAAAACATTGGTTTGGTAACTGGTTATCAAGTGTTGGAGTTACCGCCACCGGCCGAGAAGTTGGATTTGTTGCCGGTGATCGTGATCAGCGATCGATCTAGCAGTTATGGTTTAGCTGTAGACAAGTTTCTAGGCGAGCGCGATTTAGTTGTCAGGCCTTTAGATCCGCGTTTGGGTAAGGTAGCGGATATCAGCGCTGCTGCTTTTATGGAAGACGGTGCGCCGGTGCTGATTATCGATGTTGAAGATTTGGTGCGATCGACTGATAAGCTGCTGACTGAAAGTCGGTTGCAGAAAGTTAGTCAAACTGCACAAACTGCTGAATCAAAAACTCGCAAGCGCGTTTTGGTCGTAGATGATTCGATTACTGTTAGAGAAGTAGAGCGAAAATTGTTAGAAAATCAAGGATATGAAGTTGAAATAGCTGTTAATGGGATGGACGGTTGGAATGCTCTGCGAACCGGGCATTTTGATTTGGTAATCAGCGATGTTGATATGCCGCGCATGACTGGTATTGAGCTGGTCAGTCAAATTAAAAATCATTCGGGTTTAAAGTCGATTCCGGTAATTATTGTTTCTTACAAAGACCGCGAGGAAGATAGAATTAGAGGCTTGGAGGTGGGAGCGGATTATTATTTAACTAAAAGCAGTTTTCACGACGATACGCTGTTAAATGCTGTGGTTGATTTAATCGGTGAGGCTTGAAAAAAAACTATGGGTAAGATTTTTATATTCAAAAAAAATTCCACCAAATGTGGTATAAAATAGTAATAGGGTGCGTCAGTGCGTGCAATGCGATCGCTACTTAAGCAACTGTTTGCTGCCCGAGTATCCAAAAAACTGATACCGTGTCACGTACAATCGTCGTAGATCGCTCCAAATTTTAGACCGTAGTTCAATCTTCCAGATTCATCTGTAGAGTAAATCTAAAATCTAAAATCTACTGATGCACTTTACCAGAAAGAATTGGTTGAAAGCCCCAACCCGGAGCGGGAAAAATTAAAATCAGACTATTAGACTTGAATTGCAAAAATCGGAAAACACCCTAAAATTATCTGCGTTTATC
>NZ_JAUBOJ010000161.1:0-15130 GCF_036700185.1 Microcoleus sp. BM001215392
CTGTCCCCCCCTTCTTAAGGGGGGCTAGGGGGGATCTGGCCTTAATAGTCAAACAACCGTCTCTGACTGGGTTTAACGTTAAGTTGACACCTATGGACAATGCCGTGTCCCTACAATCGATCGCGGTAGGGAAACGGCACTGCCGTGTCCTCTATATCATTCCGGTGCAACCGGAATTGATATAAAATCGAGCTATCAGCTTTTCGACTGTCAACAGTCAACTGTCAACAGTCAACAGTTAACTGTCAACTATCCGCTACTTAACAGTCTTGAACGTATCCAGTTTGCCAGTAAATCGGTTGATAAACATCTGCAAAACAGTCCGCTTGCCGATATTGATGTTAGAACTTATGGCCATTCCCGACTGCAAGTTAACTTCCTGTTCATTTGACTTGCCCTTATTCAAGACAAACTTTTGATTCTTGAGCTTAATTTTGGTTTTGAAAGAGTAGTATTTCCGCAGTTCAGTAGGAGGCTCAGCATCCTTGCTAATCTCTTTCACTTCACCCTCTGCCGTACCAAATTCCATTGCCGGGAAAGCCTCAACATTCACCTCCACAGGCACGCATTCGTATTTCGTCAGACCCAACTTCTCTCTATTAACTTCCTTCTCAGGACACACGCAGCTTTTACCTTTTTCACAGTCAATCTTTTCTCCATCTAATTGTTTGCCATGATACTTCTCTAATTTTTCACGCTTTTGTTTCAAAGCATCCAAGATCAGAGCTACGTTGCTGTTTTCCAGGTAAACGACTGCTTGCAGACCGTTTTCGTCGTCCAAAACCTTGAGCAGCTTCTCGGTTTGCTGCGCTTCATAATAAGCTTCTTCGCAGCGTGCTGGGCGGGGTTCCCCTGGCTTCACCACTGAGTTAATAATTGATTGACATATCGGATCTTTGGCTAGATCCAACTTAGCTTTCTCCTTCTTAGAAGGTTTCAAATCGAAGATAACGCCGGATACCGGAGCCTTTAGCACTTGAGTATCGCGGGTTTGTTGTGCTTTTTCTAGCTGAGCGTTTACCTCAGACAGCTTTTTCAGGTTTTCCACTTTGAAGCGGCTGAGTTGAGAATCGCTGCTGGCAATTTGTTTCTGGTTTTCAGCAATTTTGCTGTAAAGTTCTTTGGCCCAGGAATCCTTAGTGTTTTTCAACTGTTCTTGGGCGCGGGCGATAGACTCCTGAATGCGCGCTTGCTCTCCTTGCTGGCGCTGTACTTCAGCGGTAATTTTTTGGATGTCACCTTGACGCGCATTCATTTCGCCTTTGCGCGTGTTGATTTCACCGAGGCGCGTGTTGATTTCGCCTTTGCGGGCGTTGATTTCACCTTCGCGCTGCTTGATTTGATCTTGCTGTTTGAGAACTTCGCTTTGGCCTCTGAAAACGTCTTGTTCCTGTTTTTCTTTTTGCAGTTCTGCGATCGCTCCTTGCTCTACCAGCGGCGTCAGTCTGCCCAAAATGCCTTGATTGGACTTCAATACTTGTTGGGACTTCGCTAGCTGTTCGTCAGCCAGTTGTTTCTGCGCCTCGGAAGATTTTATTTGCTCTTTTGAAGATTCTAACTGCTGCTTGGCATAATTTAATTGGTTCTCAGCAAAACCCAATTGTTGCACTGCTACATTCATTTGAGCCTCGGCTGATTTCTGAGAATCCTCGGCTTGCTTGAGTTGTTTTTCCAACTCTTGAACTTGACCTTGGGCTGCGGCGACGCGAGACAGAAATTCCGATCGATAATTCACATACAGTCCTTGCTGGGCTGCATCAAAATTTCCGCTGGCTCCCCGGCCGAGGTACAGCTCGTCAATCAAAGCTTGCAGCACTTGATTTTGTGCCCCGAGGCTCTGTCTGTCCTTAATTGTGGATTCTAGGTTGGAAGGAATAGCGCCTTGAACTTTGCCGCTGACGACATCTTCGTAAAATTTGTTTTCTTTTTCCAGCGCTTCTTTTGTTTTCTTAATCGATGTTAAATCAGCAGTGGGTGCAAGGGGGTTAAAAGTGAGCAGGGGCTGGTTTTTTTCCACGCGATCGCCATTTTCAACGTGAAGTCTCACCACAGCACCCGTAGCAGGCGCTTGGATGTCTCTGGCGCCATCTTTGAGTTCCAATTGACCGACTGCTGGGACAGCTTGCTCGACGCTAGCAAAATAAGCCCAAACTACACCCGAAGTGGTCATCAGCATGATCATCCACAAAAACAAGTGCGACCAAATCGCTGGTTTTTCAAGAATGATTGGTTGCTCAGAAAGAATTACCGATTTCATAGCCATATGTTATTTTTGAATGGGTTATTGGTTATTGGTTATTAGTTATTGGTTATTAGTTATTATTACAGACAAATAACAACTAACTAATAACAACTAACTAATAACAACTGACTACTGACTAAGTATTCGATGACTCTTGTTGTTGGAACAGGCAATAATAGCGTCCTTTAAGAGCCATTAATTCTTTATGACTTCCCTGTTCAACTACAGAGCCTTGATCCATCATAATAATTACGTCGGCGTTTTGGATGGTAGTCAGGCGGTGAGTGATGAAAAATACCGTGCGGCCGGCGAAAGCTTCTGCTAAGTTATTGCAAACTTGGCGTTCGGAATGGTAGTCCAGGGCGCTTGTAGCTTCGTCCAAAATCAGCAGTTTCGGGTTTTGCAAAATCGTCCGGGCGATCGCCAAACGCTGTCTTTGACCCCCAGAAAGTGACGCACCGCGTTCTCCCACTATCGTATTGTAGCCAGCCGGCAAGCCCATGATAAAGTCGTGAGCTACCGCTAGTTTGGCTGCTCGCACAATCTCATCCGTGCTTGCATCGGGATTGCTCAGAGCAATATTTTCCTGCACAGAACAGTTAAACAGCAAAGTATCTTGCAGCACCACCCCAAGCTGACTGCGCAGCGAGTACAGTTCCACCTTAGCAATGTCATAGCCGTCAATAAAAATCCGGCCCGACAGCGGCGCATAAAGACGCTGCAACAGCTTCATCGCCGTACTTTTACCGGAACCGCTTCCCCCGACAATTCCCACAAAACTGCCCGCAGGAAATTCCAAATTGACATTCGCCAGTTGCAGCGGGCCGCTTTCGAGGAATCGGAAAGAAACCTCTTCATACGTAACCTGCCCTTTAATTTCCGGCAGCGGGATATTGCTGCGGTCTTCTTCGCTGGTTTCTGTAGGCTTATCGACGATATCCTTAAGCATATCGATCGACATCGAGACTTCTTGGAAACTTTGCCACACGCTGACGAACCTGAGCAGCGAACCCGTCACGTTACCGGAAATAATTCGGAAAGCAATCAACTGACCCAAAGTAATGTCATTTTTTAGTACCAAATAAGCTCCCACCCACAACTGAGCTAAGTTACCCACCTGGTTTAAAAAGCTGCTAATCGTACCTGCCGTAGTCCCGGTGATAATTGTCTTAAAACTGGCTGTAATGTATTTTGCGTAGCGGCTAGACCACTCCCAGCGGGATTTTAATTCAATATTTTGAGCCTTAACAGTTTGAATTCCGCTGACTACTTCTACTAGATAAGATTGAGAGTCAGCAAAACGCATATTTCTCTGTTTGATCAGGCGCAGAACCAGCGGATTGATCAGAATAATCATCAGCGCTAGTATGGGTACCACTGCCAAAGATACGAAGGTTAGCTGCACGCTGTAGGAAAGCATCACGGCGACGTAAACCACCGAAAATACTGCATCAAGAACCACTGTCAGAGCTGTGCTCGTCATGAATTCCCGAATCTGGCCCATCATGCTAAATTTGTAAACCAGGTCTCCCACGCGCCGGTTGTCAAAGTAATTCTGGGGCAGCCGGAGCAAGTGGTCGATTACCTCCGCACTCAATTTGACATCAATGCGGTTGGAAGTATCTATAAATAAGAAGGTGCGCAAGCCGTTTAGCAGTCCTTCAAATAGGGCAACACCTAACAGAAACGCACCCAAAATATCCAAGGTGTCGATGCTGCGCTGACCCAATACTTTATCAATAATTACTTGGCTGATTAAAGGGTTTGCCAGACCAAATAATTGTACAAAAAACGAGGCTAGCAATACCTCAAAAAACACTGTTTTGTGTTCCATCAGCGCCGGTACAAACCACCAGAAACTGAACTGCTCTTTTTGTTCAACTTGGGGAGCTTGCAGCAGCAGGACTTCTCCCTGTTCTCCCCAGATTTCTTTAAACTGAGGTACCCGCTTCCGCATCAGCCCTTTTTCTGGGCTAGCTAGCACCAATTCTTGCTCGGTAATGCTGTAAATAATGGCAAAGCTGTCTTCCCATTTAATCATTACCGGGGCTTTGATGCGGTTGATGGCTTCTGCTGGCACTTGTGCCAATTGGGGAGTCAGGCCGATGCTTTGGGCGATCGCCCCACAGGCTTGCAGATTGATAATACCAGCGGTTTTTAACTGATTTTCTAGAACTTTGCGGATGATATCTCGACGAAATTTGATGCCGAAATACTTGCTCAACATTTGGAAGCAAGCTAGCGGAGCATCTATTTGCCCTCTGCCGCGGAAAACAGGGTATTTGGCCGTATCTGGTGATTCGATGCCGGGGTCTGGGGGGGTAGGGGGGCCGATGGGTACACCGCCCTCGCCGCCAATCTTGAGGCCTCCCTTTTTCTCGCCTTCTGGCTCGTCAATTGGGGGAACTGCTGGCTCGGTTTGGACCTCTGATGGTTCCCGGAAGCCGACCAAGCGGGCACCGGCGTTGCCTTCTACTTTTAATGATTTGGCTGCGTTTTCGACAGAGAAGCGGCTGCCGGTGGGAAACTCGCCCAACACGCCGCTGCTGACTAGCCAAATGCGATCGGCATCTAGTTCTTTAGCGAGGTCTTGAGTTTTTTTGTTACCCTTGGGGACGTTGACAACTGTCGCATCTTGCCAAGCTTGCCGAGTTAGTTCCTTGAGATCCGAAGTGCCGTCGGCTTGGCGCTGCAATTCCAGGCTCAACAGTTCAAATACTTCGCTCAAGGAAGAGTGAGCGTGAAAAGCTTCTCCAAATGTCGGCTGTTTTTCGAGTACGTTCAGAAAATCTTCAGCAGGTAGGACGATCGCAATTACATCTGTAGAGGCGATCGCAGTTTCGCAGGGAACCCCCCTGAGCAAGCCAGCCCAGCCGAGAATTTCCTTTGACTGCACTAAGCGCAAACTGACGTGGCGTTGCGATCTTTGGTCAAAGCCCAGCAGCCGGGCCTGACCTTGATAGATAATTGCCACCTGAGTGGGCATTTTTTCCCGTTCAAACAGGGGTTGTCCCGTCCGGTAGCCTAGGAGCTGGCATTTAGCCACCAAGGCCGTCAGAGCCGTCTCTGACAGTCGGTCAAAGGGAGGTGTTTGAGCTAAGAAATCCTGAATTTGGGTGAGGGAAACAGCGGAAGAAGTCATGATATTGAAGACACGGAAGAGAGGGGCTGTAGCGGGCCTATTTGCGATATTTGTTCGGCAACCCAAGTTTCAAAGAGTTCGTTAATCAGGTGCAGCCGCATCGATTCGTCGAGCTGGGCTGGTATGAACTTTTCTAGTCGAATAATTACCATCCATTCTGCCAGAGGGCGCGGCGTCCAAAGTTGATTTGGCTGGCTGACGGACAAAAGTTTACTAATTGCCGGGTGGGGCTGACTCAAGGGTACTGGGCCCAAAAGACCGCCGGACTTCGACTCTGGGCCTTCGGAGAAGTCGCGCGCCACTTCGGCAAAGGTTTGTTCCCCTTCGAGGATGCGAAAGTAAAGTTCGTTTGCCAGTGCTGGATTTTTGGTGCGCACCAGGGAATAGACTACGTGGTCTAGGCTGGCTTTGCGGGTTAAAAAATAATTATCTACTTTATGTCTCCAAGTTTCTTGCTTAAATTTTTCGATCAGCAAGGGCCTGACGGCCATGTCTTGAAGTTCTTCTACTGTCATATTTTGGCTGCGCAGCCAAGCTTCTTTGGCATCCGGGGCTGTCAGTTGGTGCTGTGCCAGAAAGTTTTCGACGGCGGAGGTGCGTTCTTCGTCGCTGCTGCTAAATGGTGCGATGGCTTGATCGATGATTACACCCCGCAAGAATTGGGGCATCAACTGGTAACGCTTCAGGAGCGATGGCATATCCTGAGCTTGCAGTAATTTATCGCCTATTTGAAAAAGTCCTGTCATTTTTTAATCTCCAACTGACTTGCGCTTCCCCTTTTATTAATCTAGCTGTGGCAGGAAACTCGCTTCAACCACTAACCCCTCAATCTCCCGATGATAGCAGAGCGTCAAGAAAGCTAGCGCTTTTGCTGTCTATTTCTTGACGCTTTGCATCCTGACGGTGTTCCTTTCAAATAGTTTGCCTATCTGATGGGAGTAAGCGCGGCTGTCGAGAATTTTGGGGTTAGCCGCCATTGCGTGCTGGACTCGATCCCGATAGTGCCGGCGCAGTTCTGGGCCCGTTCCCAGTGCTGTACTCATCTCTACATAAGAGTTCTCGCTGTTTGTTACCAGTTCCGGAAGTAACAGTTCTGCGAGAACTGCTGCTGATTGGCACGATCGACTTTTTTTCCCTGCTCTGACAACTACAGGCAACCCGACTAATAGCGGTGCTGCTAAGGAGCAGGCACTGCTGTATGGATAGGAGTCTAAATATATATCAGCTAATTCCAGACATTTTATGCAATCTGCCTGATTTGGTAGCGCTCGTATCACAACTACGCGCTGTTTGTCAATCCCAAATTCCCCGAAGGTCGATCGAATTTGGTTGTAAAAAGGCAGCGTCGGATAGTTTTCGGTACGGGAGCCAAAGGGATATAAAACTAAAATAGAATTCGGTACGGCTGCAATAATTTTGGCCCAAGTTTCTCGCAATTCTGGGATAATTGTCAAAGCCGGAGCACAGGACACAAAAACTACAGATTCATCGGTGGCTCCCCAACTGCTGCGAGTCGGTTCAACTGTCGCAGGCGCCGATGTTAAAGGATAGCTGAAACACACTCCGGAGCCTTCTTTAGAAATTAATTTTTCGCGATACTCGGCTGCTGCGCCTGCGGGTAATGCCAAATCTCCAGCAATTAAATAATCGATATGGCGGGCGCCAGTGGTGGCGCCAGTTGAGGCGGCGGTAGCCATTTGTACCCGCGCCAGTCGGTGCAAGCACAGCAGCGCGGTTGGTTGGGAGGTGTCGGTGGTATTAGTGCAAATTAGCAGAATATCTAAATCGTGCGATCGAATTTCCTGTAGTTGCTCGGGCAAATCTGCCGACAGTTTCACTAGCTTGTCGGCACAACTTCCGCAATATTTCGCCAGTTGCTCGTCTTCTACCTGGAAATAATACAGGATAATTTCAAATTTGTCTCGATCTAAATATTCAAAATTCGGAATGGCCGCAAAAGTCTCTAATTGGGCACTAATTTTATCAAGCAAGAATCCCACTCTAATTTTAGTGGGTTCCGATGCTCTCTGAGAAAAATCCCAGTCTATTTGAGAGCCAAGATTTTGCAAATGAAATTCCCAAATATCAGCTCGGTGATTCAATACATCCAGCAGATTTGCCTCGCTTAAATACAAAGCTTGTAAACTAACACTCTTCGCCATAAAAGCCGCCACATAACGCCAAACTTCCACCTCGGGAAAACTGGCGATATTAGCAGCGACGTACTGGATTAGCTGCTGCAAATATTCCGCGTAACTTGCGACTTCTCCCTTTTGTGAAAAACATCTGGGAGACTGAAATAGAAATTTCAGAAACTCGTCAAAAAACCACTGGGGAATGGCTGCATTTTTATATTGTAGCGGTAACTGATAAGCATCGCAGTACAGCATCGCTGCCAGAAAATATTGAATGTTATCGGCAGTTTCCCCTGACAAAGCAAGTTTCGAGGATAACTGCTGGACAAAACTTTGCTCTGACTCGGTTAAAGTTTCATGTTTGAGGTTGCTATCTAAAAGTAAGTTATGAGCTTTTCCCGGTTCTTGCGAGTAAGCAGTTTCTGATTTTTCGGCAGACAAATTTAGCCAATGTTCAGCTAATTGTCGGCGGTATTGGCGCAGTTGCGCGATAACAGAATCGTTGGAAGGGGCTTTTTTGTACTGTGCAATTAGCGCTGACAATTCTGATAAATTAGGCTGGGTTCTCAATGCCAACTTTTGGCGAATTTTGTTGGTAATTTGGGGAGTTAAGAAACTGTATTCAGAATGCTTTAGTAATTTTTTATAAAATCTGACGACATCTTTATGATTTTCCCCAGCCGCGAAGTTTTTCCAGGTTTGTTGTTCGGGATGAATTCGCAGTGACGAGAGTTTTTCGTCTACAAATCCGATGTGATAGTTGCCCATAATCCGCCACCACATATCTAAGTCTACATACTGAGATAATCCCGAATCAAATAATCCTATTTCGGCAAAGACTCGGGTAGCAATTAAGACGGTGCTGGGCTCGCCAATTTTGTTAATGGGGTTATTCAAACAGTTAGCATCTGCTAGCAATTCTTTTCCGGGCTGAATTGATTTTAAATTTGACCAATTTTTGTGCAAATCTTTAATTGATTGGGAAGCTCTGCGCAAAACCGGGTGAGATTCATCTGCGGCGATGGTGATGCCGCGCGGCGAGAAAACCATTCCTATGTCTGGGTTTTGCTGGGCGACGGCGACCATTTTCTCGATACATTCTGGTGCGAGCAAGTCGTCTTGAAATAGAAATTTGATGTATTCACCTTTTGCTTGCTCGATGCAGAAGTTCCAGTTTTGCGATAAGCCGTAGTTGCGGTGGAGGATGATGCGGAAATCGGCGGTTGTTTGGGATAGGAATGATTGGGCGATCGCAATTGTGCGGTCTGTGGAGCCGTCGTCGGATACAATCAGTTCTATGTTAGGGTACGTTTGGGCGATCGCGCTTTTGATTGTTTCCTCAATAAATGCTTCTCCGTTGTACGTCGGAATGCAAATGCTTACCAAAGGCTGCCAGTTTGGTAATTGAGCTTTTGATTGACTTTTGGGCTGTGATGGCGACAAGTCAGCCTTAATTTTTGCAGACTTCGCTTTTACCATTCGTGACAGAGGCAAACTTTGAAAGTTATCCGTAATCTCGGCAATATATTCAAGACGTTTTCTAATTTTGTCACCCGCGACTTGCGGGCTGAATAAAGTTTGAATTTCCTCAGCAGCTACCGCTCCAATTTCTTGAGCGTTTTGGTAATTGTTAAAGACGTACTGCATTAAATCAGCAGCGTGTTCGATATCCGGTTGAGCCCAAATATTGCCTTTTTTGTAAGGGCCGAAATCTTCCTCAATGGGAATTAATTTATACCTGACTAAAAAGCTATTGCCGACATTCATAAATTCTGTATTTGATGAATAACCGGTGGCAATTACGGGTTTGCCGTAAAACATCGCTTCAGCCATTGTCAAGCCGAATCCTTCGCAGCGGTGCAGGGATACGTAACAGTCGCAAGCGTCAAGCAAACCGTTAATTTGATTTTTTGATAAATACCCGTCTAGGTGTTTGATATTTGGACAATTTGCTAGGGCTGAGTTTAAGGATGCTTGAGCCTGTGTAAATTTGTTTGAGTTAGAAGATTTGACAATCAACAATACGCGGTCATTTTCGCCGAAAGCTTGTTTAAATGCTTGAATAGTAGCTAAAGTATTTTTGCGCTCGATGCGGCTGGAAAAGTCAAATACAAACAGAAAAATAAATTTATCTTTAGGCAAATGCAGGGCTTCCCTGCTGATGGAAGGTGCGGCGAGAGCAATACTCGGCATGATTTTGATGACAGGAATTGGCGAGACTTGCGAAATAGCTTCGGCACAATAATTGCTGTAAGTCCATATTTCGTGAAAATGATTAAATGCTGCTTGCCATTCGGCAGGAAATCTGGGAAGTTCCCAGGCCCAAAAGCCGATGTTATATTTGTTGTCAAAATAGCTGGTACCTGTATATTTGATAAAGGTTGCAACTTCGTCGGCGTTGACTTGAATTAAGTTTACTGGATGGGGATTGTCCAAGCTGAAATTTTGATAGGTGGTGTCTTGCTTGCGGTGGGTACTGCGGGTAAAATTGTTCATGGTGAAGGGAATTCCGGCGGCTTCTACAGCTCTGATGTTGGCTCTTACTCCTTCTCCTATGCCAAATTCGCCGTTGATGTAGCCGGTGATGTTGATTCCTAGATTTGGGTTCATTGTTTTTAGTGTTAATTTTTGGCGAAAAAAGCTGAATTAAGCGCAGGTGTTAATTCGGATAAGGGAGATAAAGGGTTGAGATTAAATGATAGTTTTGCTGAATATTTGCTAACATATAGCGATTCGCGAACAAGATTTAAATTAACCGCAGAGGACGCAGAGGACTCAGAGTTAGAGAAGAGAGGGAAGAAAAAGAGTTGGTAACTGAAAATTTAGTTCTTGACAAATGTGCCGATCGCCATTGTATACTGGCATCGCAATGCTGACGTTCGGCACAGTTGTCTGCCGGCAGCGGTTGTTCAGTTTTATTTTACGATAAATTAATCAGGAATTTTAGGTAAAGTGATCGATCGCCTCCACCACGACCTCCTCAAACTGCTACCGCCGGATGCTAAAGTCATTGTGGAAATTGGCTGCGGTACGGGTTCTAGGGGCGAACAGTACAAGTCGCTCAATCCCCACTGTCAGTATATTGGCATTGAGCGCGATCGCCAAAAAGCGAAAATTGCGGTCGATCGGCTAAACTGGGTGATGGTAGCCGATATTGAAGAACTTGCGATCGCCAGTCTCGACATCGCCCCCGGAAGCGTCGATTGCTTGGTTTTTGGCGACTTGTTACCCTATCTCAAAAACCCGTGGGATATTCTCAATCAGTACAGTGCTTTACTTAATCCTGACGGTCAAATTTTCGCGAGAATTCCCAACGTTCAATATTGGCGGCGCATTGTCAATCTGTTGCGGGGACATTGGGAAAATCCCGACAGCAAGATGCGTCACTGGTTTACTCTAGAAAGTATTAAATCATTATTTGCTGCTGCCGGATTGCAAGTTTATGAATTGCAAGGAAAGGGACACAAAACGGAAAACTTTGCCGAATTTCAGCAATTAATTCATCCCATCGTGAAAGCCTTAGAGCTTAAATCCAGCGATTTTGCTACGGAAACGGGTGCTGAATATTATATCGTGCGATCGACTAAATCGACCTTGCCGCCGCGCAGATTGCTGATCCAAACTATTATTATGGCTCCTACAGGGTGCGATCGCGTGCGAGTTCTGGAACCCGACAAATTTAGCGCTACAATTCCTGGTGTCCGCACCGCATCCGCTGTCAAAGCAGCCGAATTAATAGCGCCGCTACCAGGAGAAGAAAAAGTCTTCATTTGGCAGCGCACAATCATGCAATATCCTGCTTATATTCCCAAACTCAAAGAACTGTTGCAACAAGGCTATTTAATAGTAGCCGAAATCGACGACAACCCGATCCGCCGCCGCGAATACGCAGACAACAATTACCTCAGCTATCGCGGCTGTCACTGCGTTCAAACTACCACAGAACCGCTAGCCAAAATTTTGCGGCACTACAATCATAATGTTGCCGTATTTCCCAATCAATTAGCTTATCTACCTCCGCCGCGAATTTATCCAGCAGAACATACAGTGACGATATTTTTTGGCGCGCTCAACCGCGAAAATGATTGGCAGCCAATTATGGCAGCACTGAATCGAGTTTTGGTCGCACACAAACACCGAATTCGAGTTAAAGTAATTCACGACCGCAGATTTTTTGAATCCTTGGAAATACAGGACAAGGAATTTGAATTATTTTGCAGTTACGAACGCTATCAAGAAATTATGTACAGTTGCGATATCGCTTTGCTGCCGCTCGTTTCCAACCCGGTTAACGAAATGAAATCTGACTTGAAATTCATTGAATGTGCAGCGCGGGGAGTAGCAGTTTTGGCAAGTCCTACTGTGTACGAACATTCGATTGTCGAAGGTGAAACCGGATTGATTTACAAACACGAAAAAGAGTTTGAAATCAAGCTAAATTCGCTGATTTCTGACACTGCTATGCGCCAGGAAATAGCTACGAATGCTTACGAATGGGTGCGCCACAACCGCTTGCTGTCCGGGCACTACCACCAGCGCCGAGACTGGTACTTGCAAATGCGAGATCAGTTGCCGCGTTTAAATGCCGAGTTGCGCGATCGGCTGCCAGAGTTGTTTAGCGACTAACTGCGGTAAAATTTATAGGGCTTATTGTGCAATACGCTTGCGATCGAATAAAACGGCGGTTGAAACCGCGTCTACACAAACAATGTCTGCCTCCGCAGACTCAAGAATGAAGATTTGACCTAGGGTTGAAACCGATAGCTCTTCAACCTACTCCCGTCAGGTTTTGTCTGTAATAGACGCGGTTTCAACCGCCCGGTATTCTGTTTTATTGTTTTATTGTTTAATTTTTTAATTGTTAATCCACACAAATGCGAATCCTATTCACTATTGCTCACTTCTACAATCCCAGCGGCGACGGGAAACACGCTTCCCAGCGGAATGACCCGCAACCGCGACTGAATGCTTTAACTGCTTGCGTGACATCGCTGCAAGCTTTGTACGGCAAATCTCAGTCAATGATTCACATTGGTGAATGTGCCACTATCGCAGCAAATCAATCTCAAAAGCACGAAATTGATATTGTGGTTTGCACTACTCAAGGCTATCATCTGTTGCCTGAATTGCCGATTCAGCCGAGGTCTTTTATGCACCACGCTACCAAATGCGAACCGCTGCTGTTGGGGTTTGAGTGTCAAGCGGTTTTGCGAGCCTGTCTTGACAAATACGATTATTTTTGTTATTTGGAAGATGATTTAATTCTACACGATCCGTGGTTTTTTAGTAAATTAAATTGGTTTACGCATCACGGCGGACATGGAAATTTGCTGCAACCAAATCGCTATGAAATATCGCCTCAAGGTGCTGTTTTTAAAGCATATATTGATGGTGATTTAAATGTAACAGCTACTGCTAAATTTCAAAATGTGGAGGAGCACCCGCAGCTCTTGGGGAAAATTATGGAACAGCGTATCTCTTTCGATCGGGCTTTAAATCCTCATTCTGGCTGCTATTTTTTGAATGCGGAACAGATGGCGCACTGGGCGAAGCAGTCTCATTTTTTGGACAGGGATACTAGCTTTATCGGCCCGCTGGAAAGTGCGGCGACTTTGGGAATTATGCGCACTTTTAGGGTTTATAAGTCCAATCCGGCCTATGCTAATTTTTTGGAAATTCAGCATTTTGGGGCGAGTTTTCTGAAGTTGATTGGTAATAAGGTGAGGATTTCGGAAGAAGGATGAGTTAAGATATTCATGTAAGCTGCAATACTTGAGAGGTAGCATGACCCCGGCAACCGAAAAGATTGTCCTTCCCTCTCCCTTCCCCGACCACACTCAACTGCCAGAGGAAGACGGCACTTTCGTGAAGAATTTTCAGGAGCATCCCCAGAGTATTATTTTGACTGATTCGATCGGCTCGGTATTGGAGGGGCTTCATCCCGATGGGCAATATGCTATAGGGCAAGACTGTGGCATCTACTGGCGAGAAACTGACCCGCTTGAAAAGGGAGCAGAAGCTCCAGACTGGTTCTACGTGCCGAATGTGCCACCAACATTAGGAAATCAGATCCGTCGCTCTTACGTGCTGTGGCGGGAATTCATGGCTCCGATGATTGCTTTGGAGTTCGCATCAGGAGATGGTTCAGAAGAGCGGGACACAACCCCACTATCGTACTCGGAAGTTGGAGCGACGCAAAGGCCTGGGAAGTTTTGGGTATATGAGCGGATTGTGCGGATTCCGTATTATGGCATCTATGAGATCAATAGTGGCAGGCTGGAGGTTTACAGCCTGAACAATGGGTTTTACCAGCAGTTGCTTCCGAACGATCGCGGTCATTATCCGATCGCCCCAATGGGCGTAGAATTAGGACTGTGGCAAGGCAGTTATCAAAACCAGACACTTCTGTGGCTGCGGTGGTGGGACAGCGAGGGCAATTTGCTGCTGACAGGTACAGAACGAGCTTCCTTAGCAGAGCAGGCTTTGAGTGCAGAAGCCGAAGCACGGCGGGATGCGATCCCTCGGTTGTTGGCAATGGGATTGAATACTGAGCAAGTGGCAGAAGCACTGGGTTTATCAGTAGAGGAAGTTAGGCAGCATCCACAATCTTGATGTCGCTTTGATTAAGAAGTCAAAACATCGCCAATCTTCACTGTGCCGCTGTTGAGGATTTTGGCTAAAACTCCTGTTTGTGCGTGACCGAATTCTTGTTGTAGTAAACTTAGTAGGGCTAGATCTCGATCGCCTGTTTGTGGATTCACTTCTATGTTGACACAGCGACCGATTGGTGCTGTCACTTCGATCCGCGCCTCGCCTAATTGAAACTGTTTTCCGATTAACTCAAATTCCGACCAAGCTTCCATGCCTTCTAACACAATGTTCGGGCGAAATCGGCGCACGTCAATGTTTTGGCGGGCGATCTCGGTTAATTGGTCTAATGTGGCTTGACTCAGGAGAGAAATATGTACCGGTTGTCGATCGGGATAACGAGTTTCGCCGCTGCTGTCGCCCACTAAGCGCAAAGGTGCAAGCTGCGGGTGTCTCGCTTCTTTTGTCGGTTGAATTTCCGCCAGATATTCGGTGAAAAATGTGCTGGTGCGATCGCGCCCCGCCGCTGTATTAGTCTCTGCTGACAAGACTGCAACTCCTTGACGCTTGACTGTTAAAACAGCCGTTTCCGGTTGATAATGGCACTCTAAAGCTGCTAACAGAGGCCAATCGTTTTGAACCGCCAAATATTTTTTGCTCATCCAAGGCGCGTTTTCGGCGGGTATGTTTGCAGCTTCCAGATTATCTGCAAACATCAGTGCAAAAGCGCGATCGCCCTTAATTCCGTGTCCTGCTGTTAAAGCAAACTCCGACATTTCTTGAGGTGTCAGCCCTTTAATTGGATAAGTGAATAACTGTTTGATTGTTGCTAATGTCATAAATTTTCCGAAGTTACTACAATTTTAACTCTCACTCTTGTCCCCCTTGATTAAGGGGAGCTAGCGGGGATCGAATATGTGCCGCCAACCTTAATAAAATTGCTATAAAAAAATGTCATAAATTTTCCGAAGTTACTACAATTTTAACTCTCACTCTTGTCCCCCCCTTACAGATCGGAAGAGC
>NZ_JAUBOJ010000162.1:0-2018 GCF_036700185.1 Microcoleus sp. BM001215392
AGAGGAGAACTCTTCTACTTCTGGTGTTACTCCCCTCTGAAGAAGAACGTTTTTTTCCTCATTCCCACTCCCTTTTTTTAACCAATGTTCCGCCCAAAAAGCTCAGTTCAAAAAAAGTCTGCCCTCCCGCTGCGCGTTGTGCTTACAGTCCCCAACGCTCTTCTGATTTCGACTTTACTATGTCTGACAGGATGGCTTTCTTTTCAAACAGGGCGGCAGACGATGAATGACTTAGTTGCACAGCTATTGGGAGAAGCAACGAGCCGCATCTCTGACCGCCTTGATAACTACTTAAAAGAACGGGTTGGGAAAGGAGAAGGGACTTACAATCAAATTCCAACTGGTTCGGTAAACCAACTTTCCCCAAGTCAAACAGCCAAAGTCACAATCAAACCAAATGGGAAAAGAAATGGGTCAGACTCTCCAAAAACAATATTCCGTCAACAAAAAACAAATCCTGCTTTTCCCACCCCAACCTCAACATTCAACTTGCACGATTTCCACATCAGCCCTAACTGTCAAGCCTTTATCTTAGACCGTTCGGGACATTTAGTTGCTCGGAACGAGGTAACTGAACCAAAACCGTCTATTTCTGCTGACTCCCAGCAGCGAAGAAGCGCCCGAGCTCTGCAACAACAAGTAATCCAGCTTTCCACAGAGTATTTGCTTAAACATTATGGCAGCCTCGCTGCTATTAACAGCAGCCAAAATCTTAACTTTACCGCCAGCAACTCTAGATACTTACTGCAAGTCAGACCTTTTGAAAACTCGAAAGGCTTAAATTGGCTGATTGTGGCAGTTGTACCCGAAACCGACTTCACGGAAAAAGTTCAAACCAATACTCGCAACACTATTTTGCTCGTGCTGCTGGCTTTGATTCTTTCTATCTGCCTTTTGCTGTCCATTTCCCTAAGAATAGAACAGCGGCTGCTGCGGTTAATTTCGGCAACAGAGGCGATAGCTGGTGGCGACTTCGACTCAACAGTTTCAGGTAGCGGCGTTGCCGAACTCGAAGCCCTAGCCTGTGCTTTCGAGCGCATGAATTGCCAGTTAAAAGCATCTCGCCAGCGGTTAAAAGAATATTCAGGCGATTTAAAGCGGCAAGTTGCACAGAAAACAAAAGAACTAAAACAAGCTAAAATTGCAGCCGAAAGTGCCAATCGCGCTAAAAGTACCTTTCTGGCCAATATGAGCCACGAATTGAGAACGCCTCTGAATGCGATTATCGGCTTTGCCCACCTCCTTGTCAACTCTAAAAAAACTGCACCGGAACAGCAGTCGAGTTTAGATATTATCAATCGCAGTGGCGAGCATTTGTTGAAACTAATCAACGATATTTTGTCGCTGTCTAAGATTGAAGCTGGTCAAATTACCCTCGAATCAAATGCTTTTGACCTGTACAGTTTGCTCAATGACATAGAAGGGATGTTCCAACTCAAAACTCAATCTAAAGGGTTGCAACTTGTTTTTGAACGCAGTTCAGATGTACCGCAATACGTCCGAACTGATGAAAGCAAGCTGCGCCAAGTTTTGATTAATCTGTTGGGTAATGCTGTTAAATTTACTGAGACGGGTAGGGTGAAGCTGACTGTAAAATGCCTCCAGTTGCTGGCAAAAAAACCGCTATCCAAATTCTTTCTCCAATTCTCTGTGAAGGATACAGGCCCAGGCATTGCCCCTGACGAGGTTAGCCGTTTGTTCAAGCCGTTCGTGCAAACTGAAGCTGGCAGGAAATCGCAAACGGGAACGGGCTTGGGATTGCCAATCAGTAACTCTTTCGTCAAGCTGATGGGTGGTGAGATTAGGGTCAAAAGTTCTGTGGGGAAAGGAACGGTTTTTAGTTTTTACATTAAAGTCAGTCATGCAACTGAGAGCGAAATTTATGACAGACAGCCGCAAAAACGAGTGAAGGGGTTGGCATCCAACCAACAAAATTATCGCATTCTGGTAGCGGACGATGAGTCGGCAAATCGGTTGCTGCTAACTCAGATATTGAAGTCGGCTGGCTTTCTTGTGTG
>NZ_JAUBOJ010000162.1:2118-14948 GCF_036700185.1 Microcoleus sp. BM001215392
CGGCAAATCGGTTGCTGCTAACTCAGATATTGAAGTCGGCTGGCTTTCTTGTGTGGTTTGCAAATAACGGAATTGAAGCTGTTAAATTGTGGCGAAAGTACAAGCCGGATTTAATTTGGATGGATTTGAGGATGCCTGTTCTAGACGGCTTTCAAGCTGCTCAAAAAATTCGAGCTCTGCCTGACGGTTCTAACACTAAGATTATTGCTTTGAGTGCTAATGCTTTTGTTAAAACCCAGGAACTTGCCATGTCGAAAGGCTTCGATGACTTTGTTGCCAAACCGTTCCGAGAGGCAGTAATTTTTGAGAAGATGGCGCTTCATTTGGGTGTTCGCTATATCTATGAAGAGGAGTCGTCTAGGAAGTCCGAACAGGATGAGCCTGTTATGCAACTGACTCCTGAGTCGCTGTCTGTGTTGCCGAGGGAGTCGATTGAGAAGCTTTATAAAGCAGCCGCTTGTGGAGACGAGCAAGCGGTAAGGCTGTTGATTGAGCGAATGGAGCTGTCGCAGAAGCAAATTGCTCTGGCTCTGACTAAATTAGTTGACAA
Source organism: Microcoleus sp. BM001215392 (assembly GCF_036700185.1). Taxonomy (NCBI): domain Bacteria; kingdom Bacillati; phylum Cyanobacteriota; class Cyanophyceae; order Oscillatoriales; family Microcoleaceae; genus Microcoleus; species Microcoleus sp. BM001215392. The sequence goes on from NZ_JAUBOJ010000162.1 coordinate 2,669, forward strand.
TATGAGCTTAGATATTATCAGCGATTTGACTCAACACTAGCTTTGAATGAACCCCACCCAAATCCAAGATTATGGGTATGGGCTACGCTCAACATCGGGATGATCCCGATGTTGCAAAAACACCGCTGATATCCCTCGAAAGCCCTATACTGCCGTTGTCTTTTGAGACAACTTGCTTGCATCGGGATGCTCCCCTCAACATCTCTGTTCAATGCTAACTGCGATCGCAGTTAGTTATCAGACGCGGTTCTCAAAGTTCTTTCTAGGATTAGTCTACAATAAGCCGCAGTCCACTAATATTGTTTAATCAACACGTTTCAGAGCGTGCTTAAAAATAGATGAGCAAAATTATTGCGCTGTTCAACCAGTCAGGCGGTGTCTCCAAAACCAGTTTAACAATGAATTTAGGCTACCATTTGGCGAGGCGGAAGCAAAAAGTCTTGTTAGTAGATATGGACCCCCAAGCCTCGCTTACCGCCTTCATGGGCTTGGAACCATCCGAGTTGCAGGAAACTGTCTACGAGTCCATTATGAACGGTTCCGAGCCGGCGCTCTGCAAAAACCTTCACAACATGGACTTGCTCCCTTCTAATATTAATTTGAGCGGAGCAGAGCTGGAACTGGTGGTGGCTGACATGAGAGATAGTCGGCTAAAAGAAGTCATTGACCCCCTTAGCTCGAACTATGACTTCATATTGATAGACTGCCCTCCCTCGCTCGGCATCCTATCCTATATCAGTCTAGTTGCCTCCACTCACGTCTTAATTCCGATTCAGACTGAATATAAAGCTCTCAAAGGAACCGAATTGCTGTTGCAAACCATTGCTCGCGTCAGAAAACGCGCTAATCGGAAATTGCAGATTGCAGGAGTGATTCCGACGCTGTACGATACCCGTACTGTACAGGCGTTTCAAAGTTTGCAGTCAATTACTACTTCTCTGGAGAAGATTGGTGCGATTTACCCCCCTGTGCCTCGGACTGTGGCTTTTGCCGATGCGTCACAGCAACACGTACCTCTGGCCGTGTACAATCCAAAACATCCAGCCGTCGCCGTACTCGATACTATTGCACAAGGACTCTTAGCTCTGGCATGAATCAAAAGCGCGACAGTCAGCCTTATCAAATCAAAGGGGTTGAGGCTCTATTAGGAACCAGCGACAGTGCAGATGCCGCATCCGAATTTGTCTCAATACACAAAATTGTCTTGCCCCAGCAGCAGCCACGCCGCTATTTCGAGCCGACAGCTATGCAAGAACTGGTGGAGTCAGTCAAGCAGCTAGGGATTCTGCAACCGCTCCTGGTACGCCCCATAGATGGCAACAAGTACGAATTGGTAGCGGGAGAACGGCGCTATCGAGCCGCGTCGTCGTTAGGCTTGACTGAAGTTCCTGTCGTAATTCGGGAACTGACAGACACAGAGGCTCTGCAAATTGCACTGCTGGAGAACTTGCAGCGGGAAGATTTGAATGCGATTGAGGAAACCGAGGGGATTTTGCAATTGCTGGCAATGAAATTAAACTCTACCTCCTCGTCAGTTATTGCTTTGCTCGGAGCGGCCGCGCACCCGGAACGCGGAGCTGTGGATAACGTTATCCACAGCTCGGACTGGCAAATAGTAATCGATATATTTGCACTCGTTGGGAAGTACACTCCAGAGAGTTTCCGAACCAATCGCCTCCCGTTGCTGAATCTGCCAGATGATGTGATTGGAGCGCTGCGGAAAGGACGAATTGAGTATACCAAAGCCAGAGCGATCGCCCGAGTTAAGGATAGCTCAGAGCGCTCCCAATTACTAGAGGAGGCGATCGATCTCGACCTCTCTCTGACCCAAATCAAACAGCGCATTGCCGATTTTAAAGCGATCTATACGGGGGAGGCGACGGCACCGTATAGATCGCTTAAAAGTCGCGTAGATGCAGCTTTGCAGCGAGTGAAAAAGTCTAAGGTTTGGGATGACCCCAAAAAGCAAAAGAAACTAGAGAAGCTGTTAGCTGAACTGGAAGCATTGGTGGGTGAGGGATTGGAAAATTGAAGCTGATTTTAACTAACTCGCGGGAAGTCCCGCGCTCTATCTGAAAGATGAGCGTCGGGTTAGCACAAGGTAGGGGTCATTCATGAACCCTACCGGACTTTGTGTTCTAACCGACGAAAGCGGTTGCTATATTTGTCAACTGCGAGTACGGCGAAAGAAATAGGTTTTCCAATTTATGTCTGATGAATTCCCCATCATTATTGTCACCCCTCAAGCTTACGAACTCTCTAATCAGGAAGCAATGGGGAGCAAGTATAAGTTTTGGTTTGAACACCCAGAACTCGGCCGCTGCCTGTACAAACAAGCAAGACTTGATTTAGGCGAAGATTGGGCAGAGAAAGTGGCCTCCGAATTGTGCGAATTACTGGGAATTCCTCATGCTAATTATGAACTGGCCGCCACGAGTGAGGGGAATCTCGGTGTAGTCTCTTCTTACTTTTTGCCTAACGGTGGCACCCTCGTTCATGGTAACGAACTTCTTACTCCCATCGTGCCAAATTACCCCACCTTTGCCACCTACAACCTGTCACAACATACAATTGATCTAGTGTTGAGAATTATCTCTGATGAATCTGTGAATTTACCTATTGGTTGCACAGTACCCAGTGGCATCCAAAAAGCTGTAGAGGTGTTTGTCGGCTATCTCCTGTTAGATGCGTGGATAGGCAATGGCGATCGCCACCACGAAAACTGGGGTGTCGTCCGAAATAAGGCAGTGCCTACTACATCCGAAACAGTAAATCTAGCACCCACTGCATCTGAAACAGTAAATCTAGCGTCCCCTACATCCAAAACAGCACACCTAGCACCCAGTTACGATCATGCTTCCAGTCTGGGGCGCGACCTCTCAGATGAACAAAGGCAAAAACGCTCAGTAGACGCTTATGCTAACAAATGTTTCTCAGCGTTTTATGGCAACGTTGATGACAAAAAGCCCCTCAAAACTCTTGATGTATTTGACTGCGCTGCACGTCGTTATCCGAATGCAGCGCATATATGGATTGAGCGACTTGAAAGTATCTCAAAGGCGAATCTACTAGATATTTTTAATCGAATTCCTAACACTCGTATCTCACCGATTGCAGCCGAGTTTGCCCAAAAAATTCTTGAATTCAATCAACACAGACTGCTTAACTTGAGGAAAACGCTACCGTGAAAACACACTCAACGCTTTTTTTGGCTTGGCAAGATCCAAACAGCCGTTCCTGGTTTCCCATTGGCAGGCTAACATTTGACGGAACCAACTACCAATTTACCTACACGCAAGGCGTTTTAGAAGCTCAACAGAAGTGCGGTTTTGAACCCTTGCCCTCGTTTCCGCGCTTAGGTGAAGTATATACATCAACCTACTTATTTTCCGTATTTGTTAATCGGCTGATGCCGAAAAATCGCCCCGATTACTCAAGTTTTATTCACTGGCTAAATCTGACTCAAAATGAAAGCGATCCAATTGCCATGTTAGCTCGCAGCGGTGGGCGGCGAGAAACAGATACTCTAACTGTTTTTCTCATTCCTGAACCAGATTCAGAAGGGCGGTATCGCCTTCACTTTTTCTTGCACGGACTGCGGTATTTGCCACAGGGTGCAATTGAGCGAATTAACCGCTTAGAGACAGGAGAAAAGTTGTGGTTAGCTCACGAATTTCAAAATCATTATGATTCTAAAGCCTTGACTTTAAATACAGAAGACCACTACATTGTCGGGTATTGTCCGCGATATTTGAAGAGTGAGATTTTTGAACTTCTCTTGAGGAATCCTAGTTTTGTAGAAGTGCGTGTAGAGCGAGTAAATCAACCGCCAACACCGTTTCAGTTTCGCCTGCTGTGTAATATAACTACTCAATGCTATAATGACTTCCGCCCATTTTCAAGTCATGAATATCAGCCGCTCAGCAGCTCTTAGGTACTGGAAAACCCCCGCAACTCCGAGTTAGACTCCTCTTGACCAAATTGAGCCAAACATTCATCACCGCAAGTCGCTCAGGAGCCTTTTCGCAATCCGGCCTGCTCGATCGGCGCTTTCTTCCCCAATCCGGTCTCACCGGAGTGCTACTGATGTTGACTCCCGCTCCCACGATCCATTCGTAGCAGGCTTGACCCTCAAAGAGGATAGCTCTTGGGTGCTGAAAAGCCCCTGCAAAGAGCGGGATTTACTCAGTTGCAGTTCTTTGCCCCACAATGTCCGACCTCTTTGCTATTATATGAGGGCGTTGGTTACTGACCCTGCTGTTGCTTGAGATGAGGGTAAAAGGAGAGTCGGATAGCGAGTTTGTAAACCAGTTTCGTGGGTGCTTGGGATTAAAGTGTACTCTATTCACCTGCAATCTGTTGTAACTGTAAGCTCGACACCGACCTCCAGAGATGGTTTATTTTTGCGAACATGAAATGATATTTTGAATCATTCTACTTGTATGAGAATAATTTATCCCCTTAACCAGTGAACAATCCGCAACCAGTTCTCATAAAAGAAGGAGCTAGTTCCCGTGAAAAATGAGTTAAAAGAAGACAGGAATGAACTGGCGAGGCTGGATTATAGCGACTGGCTAGCAAAAACTATTGACGAACTGAATCAAGAAACCGGAGCAGCAATATTTTGCTTAAAACAAGATATCCCTTCAGGAAGATTTAGGTTAATTATAGACATTCATTGTTTGGCTTTTCAACTCGCAAAAAATCAAGAATTAAGACCTCCATTAGAGCTAGGAGAAAAAGCCTATAAAGCGACAATAAACATGGTTGAAAAATGCCGTGAAACCTTCGGAGAAAAAATTCAAGAAATCAAAACGGCTTTATCAAATAGATTAATCGAGGCTATTAGGAAAGCCCACGCTTCGTTGCCAGATCGAGAAAGCTCAGAAGTGACAATTGATGAATTAATCGAGTCAATGCTTGTACCCCTGGCATCAATGCCAAAGCAGCCCTCCTTGTTTGCTTGGCAATTCCCTTCGATGACTGGGTTGAGTTCGCAGGATTTGACCTTGGATTATGAAGTGGAGACTCCTACAATCAGGAGTCACAAAGTAACAATAGAGATAAATAGTACAACTCGCTTCCGCGAATTTGTGGTGACTGGGCTGGAAAATTATGTTCAATTCTTGAAAATACAACAGGACTCAAATTATCCTGATTTTGTAATTAAAAACGTGAGAACGAGCCTCGATTTGCTCAAAACTAATGGTTCTAATGAATTATGCCAACTTGAAAAATTACTTAATCAGGAAACAATCGGTCGCCTGAAAAGAGAGGCGGAAGTAACTTACTTGGAATCCTTGGCAAATATAATTGGTGAAGATTGCGCTCGCGTTAGAGACTCGAAGCAAAAAAGTAAGTTAATACATCAGTTTGCCCTTAAAGGGAAACAACAGCCACGCGGAATATCACTCGACGAAGCCTCGTTTTATTTGAGGGACTACAGCCGGCGTCTTAGATCACTGGAAAAATTCATCAACGACAAAAAGAAACCAGAGGCTTATTACGAAGTAACATACCAGGGCGTACTTGTAGACATCCAAGAATTATTCTCTGGGCGGGATGCCTTCTCCGAGTTACCTCTTTTAGGCAAAATCGATGGCTGTATTGGAGAAACAGACGATCCACATCAGAGCATTACCTCAATAACTTTTGGACTCAAATTCAAGTTAAACGGGCGCGTCAGTAATCCGGTTCTTTACGATTCTTCATTTGTGTATGGGCTTGAGATGATTAAGCCGGATTCAAAGTTGCATAACATAGATTTGGACGATCTAACGCAGGAGAGGCGCAAGAAACACATTGAGAAAATAGTTAAGTTTTTCGTTCTTTATTACTTTGCATTTGCCTGTCCCAACCCTCTAGCGCCAAATTATTGTTACGAGGATGTTCTAAATTTTGATGTAATCGGGAGATTTACGGAAGAAGTATTGCCTCAGTTGAAAGAAGAAGCTCTTGACAGTGATGAGGCTAAGAAAAATTTAATGATAAAGTTTGTTGGTGAAATGAGTGAATACTTAGTTACTGACAAACTGGAAGCTGTGGTAAAGGCTCTTAAAGAATACTTAAAAAAAGAAAAACTTGGGTTTTCTGTCGAAAGAAAGGTAAATATAGGGCTGTCACGGACATTGCTTCTGTCAGACTTGAGCGAAATCAGCAATACGGGTAGATTCTTCGGGAATGAACTGTCGGAGAATCTGAAGGAATGCCTCAAGTATGTTTTCATCTCGGCACAGGTGGCAAATAAAGACGCAATCATCCAGTTTCCTGTAACGCTGACATTTGAGACGGATAACTTCTACCGCACGAGTAAGAAGCGCGAGTTCGACATGAGCTATCAAATTGGCGACATTCAAATGCTTCCCGTGTTCTATAGTTTTGCAAGTCAAGATACAAGCAAGCAATTTGCTCGCGATAAAAAGAACATCGAAATGCTCGCACCCTTATTAGGGGGGAAACGTAACCTGCCCCAAAATGCTGATGAAGCATCGGAATACATGAGTCGCCTTGTATTTCCTGGCTCACTAATAGAGTTTAAAGTGACTGAAGTACCTTTAGAAAAAGCCACAGAACGGGGGCGTTTTATATACGAGCTTACTTGGCGGACGCTTGGCTTCATAATATTAGATATTCTGACATCTCAAGCGCGAAAAAATAAAAATTTATTTGTAGGTCAGTGGCTGCTGCACCAAACAGCAGAAGCCCAAACAACGCAGCAGGAAACATTGATTCATCAAATAGTGGAGGAATGGAGTTATGTATTGAGCGACTCCTTGTTGATGAATTCTCAAGGAATAGTGATGCCGAATATTAACCGTTATAAAATTCCCAATGCCAAGTGTTCGCTCTACTCAATGTTGCCACAAGAATACAAAATTAAGAACAATAACAATAGAACCATAGAGCCATTGTTAATAGTGATGGTTTCAAGTAACAAATGCGACGCCCGTTCCTCACGTTGGGGAGAAAACTACATTGCCAACTTGACAGGTGAAGTTGTAGCAGTGGAGCCTACAAAAACAGGCTTAAAAGTGAGCATGGTGAAAACTCTGGCGGGAAATTACAGAGGAGATGAACTGCATCGCTGTCCAGCAGTGCTGCGCGACACAATTAGCGATATGTATCTCAAGGGGTTTCGTCACGTTATATACATAGCTAGCAGTCCCTTTTCTGAACACCTGCGCGTGACTGACCAACAAAATGAATTGTTTTTCATGTCGCCGGAACTCATCAAATACCTCAAGATTGCTGATGATCTGGTAATATATCCGGTTCTGTACGACAGTTACAGCGCCTTGCGGATTGATGGGGAACTGAAAGAAGAGACTTTGTACGTTCAGGACGTGCGCCAGTTGAGTAACGTATTTAATGACCCCAATCGCTCCCAGGTAGTATTTTTCAATTTGTTCACCGGAAAGGCTGTAGAGCGAGATCGTATTTTCTACAACACTGTGACAACTTATTCTACCTTGCTCAACGCCCACCCTGGCGACGTAATTGACGTGAATAAGGTAATGGACGGTCTCATCAAAGAGGGAGAACTAAAAAATAACCTCATGCTTGGGTTAACGCTCTTGCATTATTCAAAATACGAAAAAAGCCAAACTAAGGCAGAGAAATCGTTTCTCAAACTCGACCCCCTAAATGATATTATCGGCGACAATGCAATTGGCAGGTCAGCAGCAAAAAGTCGGCACTGCATCTCTTCGGTGCAAATGAATTCTATCGCATTTCTCACAGAAGTGTACAACGCATTGATAGTTCCAATTTCTGGAGATAATGCGATTAATAGCAACATTAATCTATCTCACTCTTCTCTCTTGCTTCTCGATGAAATTGAGAATTACTTAGTCGTTCGTGAAGTAAGCGATCTCGATGAACTGCCTCAAAATTATGCTGCCTGCTTGGTTGAGTCCTATTCCAATCCGATGCTTAAGGAGCGAGTTGAATCAATAATTGAGCGCCAGTGGTGGGTTATTAGCAACGGCGATATTGTCCCGTTTTAAAGGCTCTGTAAGTTTTAGAGGATCTGTAAATGGAAATAAGAGAGGCACAAGGACATCTTTTCGAGCTAGCATTTAACGCGGGAATATTGACGGCGATTCATCAAACAGGGATGAAATACGCCCACATGGGTTTATTCATTGATGATTTAAAAAAACTCAATCATCGAGGAGTCGTCAATAGCCTCGTTCAAATGAAATTGAAAGAGGGATTTATTGACGCGGAGAGTCAGCGAATATGGGCAACCTGGGGCAAGTTGTTACTCCTGCGGGGTCATCTTGGCGGTTTGGGTTTATGGCACGAACTGATGGATGCGTTCGGGTACTCCTCTAATACAAGCAGATATTGGGAATTGCTGTACGTGCAGTGCTGTCTTTCGGATGCAACCAGCATGAGAACACTGGAAAAAAACGAACATGACCGCTATTCTCAAATCCTTTCCCAGTTGGGCATTACCCCAGATAAGGTTTTCCCATACATAAATAAATACGCTACAACGGGGGAATTTTTAAAGGCGGACACATTAATGCTGATGTCGAAAGAGGGGGAGGGAGGCGGAAAAAAGGAATATCGCATCGTCTGCGTTGATTTGTCTGCATTCACCGTTGATAGCAATGACAGCAGCGAGTTGAACGAAGGGGAAAATCAGGGTGCAACTGATGAACGAGAACATTGCGATTTGTGGAATTTATCGAGTGCTTTATCAATCCTTGAGTCTCTCGGAGTGGAACTGCACCGCTTAATGTCCAAAAGTGTTTATCATCACTTAAAAATTGACACAAAGGAAGGAAGCAATCGAGAATTAATAATTGGGCGTGACATAAAGGATTACCTGACAGCTTTTTCTTATTACGACAAGGACTTTGTTAAGTTGGTGCAGGCGGCATCGTACTCCGCTAGTTTTGTCAAGTTTCTCGAATCAGAGAACAGGATACCAAAGGATGCAACTGTCCAAGTCACGGCGATCGGTTACACGACGCAGGGAATTAGCACTCTGAATGTCGGGCGGGAAGATTTCGACATCCTTGATCGTTGCGCCGACGCATATAAGTCGATGAAGAGACAGGAAAAGTCTGACACAGAGAATTCAATCGATAGTTATAAGCGGACGCTTGTTAAGATGCTCAATTTAATCAAGCGAAGTGTCGCCGATAGTTTATTGTACGCACCTGGTGGAATGGGAGTCAGCGTTGGAAACAGTGCAGCAGGAGAATATGAACTCAAGAGCGATCGCCAGGAACAGAAAGTAAAAGAATTTGTTGACTCGCTGTGCGATATGAATACCACTGCGGACAGAACCGTGTCTTTCACTGAAATAATTAGTAATTTTCACAATCCATCGGATTCTCTGGATGATTCGATTACTTCAAAATACAACCTCCCTCAGAAAATTACGCTAAGGAATGCTCATGCCCAAATAATAAAGGAACAACTGTCATCCGCCTGTCGCTATCTGTTCCTGACCGGAAATCCAGGTATTGGGAAAACAACGACAGTGGTGGATTTTCTTCGCGATCGCGTTAACGAGGGCTTCCTGCTGTTCTACGTCAGTCCGCGGCTATCGGTTAACGAAGACACAATCAATAAATTTAGAACTGAATCGCGGCGTTTGTTTGCTGATGACCTGTACTGCATTTATACAAGCCACGCTATCATTGCGGCCAATAACGGCTTGCCAACAGTCAAATATTCTTCTAATGCCGATACTAATACTTTTAATTGGTCAGGGGTAACTTTTATTGGCGTTGGAGATGAGGGAAAGCACCTCACAAGAGCGAGACAGGAAATAAGTCGTCTTTCAGGAAATTCGCTTGGCTACGATAAAAAGTCAGGGACGGGAGTGATTAGGAGCCTGTGCGATGCTGGTCACGTTCTCATCAATAAGGGCGTGAGTAAAATTGTGATTACCTGCTCTACTCAGTCCCTCCGTAAAGTGAATAAATACGGAGACTCCTTAGATAACTTTCATAGACTATTCCGTTCGGTTACAAATCAGAGTGAAGTGATTTCAGAGGAAATGATTAAATTATCTTCACGCCTGAGAAACATCATTGTTATGGTTGACGAAGTGACGGGCGATAGCGCTGGGGTTGAGTGGTTTCACGCCATGCAGAAATGGCTGGATAAAAAGCTTGAACTCTTCGATAAATCGCACGGTTTTAACACTAAACTGATTGTTGCTGACGCTTCCCTAATAGGTGTTGAAGTTGTTAAGCCGCACCTCGGTACAAGGGAAGCGGAGCCGGCTAAGATTTACTGTTCTCCTGTTGAGAATGAGCGAGAGCCACTAGAGCTTAGTTTTCAGTCGTTTACTGATGAGTCAGCACGGCGAGGAATTATTGATTCCACCATTATTAACGCCAACTCATATCCAGCAAGACTTATTGAACTCACTTACAAAGTTTTCTTCGAGACTTGTAAAATTAATGAGGATGGCTCCCTTAAAAATAAACTGGGTCAGTCAGCGCGGGACGATTCCCTAGTAACCGAAATAATCCACCACGTCTCTGAGCAAAATTCAGACCAATTACTGGTTTACATTCAGGACAAGCAACGTCTGATACAATTAATAGATTTGGTCAAAAAGAGGCTGCCTCGATTCGATAAAAATAAGGCTTATCTGGAAATACATTCCCTTTCAGATCCAGACAAGGAAAGCCGCCTTGAATGTAAAGACCAGGTTAGAGTAGTATTTATGACATCATCAGCTTCTCGCGGCATTTCCTTTCCTCATGCAAAACACATAATCGTCGAGCTACCTAGGTTTCAGATAGAAAACAACCTGATGGAAATTATTCAGACCATCTATCGAGGTCGGGGCGATTTTGCCGAGGGAAAAAATAATGATCGCGAACCTAAGAAAGTGACGGTGTACATTGTTGAAAAAGTATTCACCAATGTACCCAGCAAGCAACAAAGTCAGATCACTCGCGTCGCAAATTTGATAGGTTCCTTGCTCGTCTTGCGAACAGCGATAATGACGAGAATTACGGGTGCAGGATATCTCTGCGGACGCAACACAGCAATGATTCCCATTGGCGGAAAAGGGATGTATTCGGGGGGCGAGACCTTTAGTACCCGTATCAAGTCTCTCATGCAGCGGCTGCGGAGCCATCAACGTCTACATCCAGAAGATCGAGATGTTAAACTTGCTCTCGAACATTTGCCTTGTTTTTTTGAATCGGCGAAATTCTTTATACAGAAGTCTACTTGCTCACCCAATTCTGCTGTTTCCTACGAACAGACAAGGAAGAAAATCAGCTTACCGTCTCTATTGGAGTTAGGCGTTGATTTCTTATTTGACCAATGCTCTTGCATGGCTGACTTGTTGGAGATCGAACTCAGCCCGCAGGTTTTTTATGTGGATGGTTCACTGTTGCTCGTCCCAATGAATAATAACACGGTGACATCTCTTTACAGGTTCGACCCTTATTCCCAAGTCAGTAAATACGCGACACCAGAATTCATAAATGCTTTGGAAAATATTATGCGAAAAAATTACCCCGAAGATATAAAAAATGAAATTTACTTCGCTCTTGATTTTATCCAAAACCTGAAGCAAAATGAGGAGACTACGCAGCAACTTAGCGACTCTAGCAATTTCAGCGATCAGTATTTCGCTGTCCCCCTACATTTCTTAGTCGCTGATGAAACTCTCCGACGCTCATTTACAGAAGAGAGTGAAAACTCGCCTGTGAGCCACAGGTTTCGTATGTTACTGGAGCGTTATGTCAAGGCTTTGTACCCTGCTACTGATTTTCTCCCCATCGGCAATGGCTTCGTTGATTTTCCTTGGGTGATTTTTAAAAGTTATGACTTGGCGCAGATTCGTCGGGGTTTGTTCAGAGCAAACTACTTTCTTAACTCTCGCTCCCTGAATTTACTCAATCTTATTTTGTTCAGGGGGTGACAAGCGCCTTCTGAATTTTAGTCTAACTGCTTTGCTGCATTACCTGCAACCGTCGCTCGTTGACTTGCCCCGCATCCCTTCTATCAGCTTGCCTGCTAATAACGCAGTTATGCACTGCTGTAACTGGTAAAGGTTCAGCCAGTCGCACCCAACTAATCTTAGAGTGTGAGACGAGAGTTAACAGTTTCGGTAAGTTTCCCCATAGTCTTGTATTCGATTATTATCCGAACATATAAATCTAAACTTAGCGCACTAAACTAGCCAGCAGCCCCGACGCTTCCCGCTGCAAGCTCTGCCGATTGTCATCGTAGCAATTAAGGACGTTCGAGCTGGTATGGCGGCTCAACTTCTGCGCCATTCGCGTAT
>NZ_JAUBOJ010000163.1:0-14885 GCF_036700185.1 Microcoleus sp. BM001215392
GGCTGCATCCTTTCCATGTCTGTATCAGGGCTCCCCTCCGCCGCCCCTGTCAGTCGGGAAAGTCGGATCGGAAAGTCGGAAAAGTCGAATGCCCTGGTTTTACTATCTATAGAGCCGATCGACAGCATGACTGGTACTGTTCTATTTCTTTTGGTAGATGCTATTAATAGTATGTTTGCGCGATCGGCCTAAAGCAAGTCGGAAAAGTCGGATCGTAAAGTCGGAAAAGTCGGATCATTTGGAGCGTTATGTAAATAGGGCTTGCGCATCGGGGCCGGTGAAACCGGGTTTGATGGAGGAAAATACACAGCTTGCAGCCCGCACCCAAGGTAAAAAACCCGGTTTCTGAGAGTCGGAGTGCTTCCAAAACTGGTGAAGAAAGAGGTGAGCAAAAATGTCAGCGAACAAACTCAAAGAGCTGACAGGGTGACAAGCAACTGAAAAGCTTTGCAATTAAAGGGTTTAAGCCATCGCCCTCAAAAAGATTTAGGCAGGCGCCATCGCTACTTTTGCTTCGACAAGGTGAAATCAGGATCGGGGGCGATCGCCCCGACCGTAATGGTCAACAAGTCTGTCATAATAACTATTAGGAATTTCTCCACCGACTTACTACAGTGCATAACTCAAAACTAGGGTGCAAAACTGGAAAAACCTTACTCGATGAGATTGATTTTTTACATGACTTTTGAAGAAGCCTTAGAATTTATCGAAGCAGCCTTAGAGTCCAAGACCAGTAAAACGTTAAGTTTGCTTGAAAAAGAAATTTTAAAAGCTGCTTGGAAAAACACAACTTATAGTGCTGTTGCTGACAGCTTGTACCTGAGCATAGGACATATTAAAGATTTAGCAGCCATCCTGTGGCAGCGCCTTTCAGATGTAATGGGGGAAAAAGTTACGAAGCATAACTTCCGCTCTCTGCTAGAGAAGCAAAGCACCACAAGTGCGATCGCCTTTGGCATCGGCGAACCTGTGGCGATGACTGTGGCCGGAGGCAGTGATTTCGAGCAATTAGGCACTCCAAAAGGCAACATTTTAATTGTGGATGACCTCCCAGAAAATCTGCATTTCCTCACAGAAATTCTGACTAAGCATGGGTATAAAGTTCGCTGCGTCACCAATGGTGCGATGGCCTTGAGGACTGTTCGCAATCATCCCCCCGATGCTATATTGCTGGATATTAAAATGCCAGACATTGACGGCTATCAAGTCTGCGAAGCCCTCAAATCCGATGAAAACACCTCCGAAATTCCGATTATTTTCTTAAGTGCACTTGACCAAGTTTTTGATAAAGTCAAAGCTTTTAAGGTAGGCGGAGTTGACTACATTTCTAAACCTTTTGAGCCGGAAGAAGTGCTAGTTCGCCTCGAAACTCACCTCACTATCTGGCGCCAAAAACGCCAGCTTAAAGAAGCAATCGAGCGACACCAGCAAACCGCTGAAATTGTCTACCAATCTCGCACCATGCTGGCAAATTTGCTAAACTCATCTCTGGATGGAATAGCCGCAGTGCAGGCGGTGAGGGGGGATATTGCTGGAGAAATTGAAGATTTTCGCTGCTTGGTAGTTAACCCTGTCTTTGCCAGAATCTTAGGGAAAAAACGAACCGAACTCGCAGGCGCACCCCTCATGAAAAAACTGCTTAATCAATTGATTTCAGGATTTTTTGATTTATTAGTAGAAGTTGTTGAGACTGGAGAATCGCTTGAAGGAGAGGTTCATCTAGAAAGTAATTACGGCAAATGCTATTTGACTGCTGTGAGATTGGCAGACGGTTGCTCAATTACCATCCGGGATCTTACAGAGTTAAAACAGTCGCCATTAAAGTCAATGATTGAACAGAACCAACCGCGTACTAGCATCAAATAGCATAAACCTGACTTACGCAATCTGACCCAAGAAACCGGGTTTATGAAGTGCAGTAGGGACACGGCACCATGCCCATTCGTGTCAACTTAACGTACAACCAATAGTCCGGCAGGGAATGAATTCCCTGCCTCAAAGCGAAAGTCCTCTTAAGAGGACTGAGAAGAAAAATTTTAAACTCATTAGTCCTCTTCAGAGGACTTTCGCTATTAGACAGGGAATTGATTCCCTGGCGGACTGTCGGGTGGGCGGAAGAACTGGGCGGACTGACAGCTTAAATTGTCACTCCTTGGGCTCAGCCGTTTCCCTACGGGGATCGCGGGCGTGTACTTCATAAACCCGCAATCTGCTGTCTCAATATTCACCAACCAAGGGTTCAGTTAAATCGAGAATCTTCTCAAACTGAAACTTATTCACCCAACCCCTGAGAGTTTGAAGTTCTAGAGCCTGGAATTCAGGAATTTGCTCAAGGAGTTGAGATACTAATTCGGAATCCGCGTCAAGAGCTGCTTCATGGAATTTGACAATCCATTCTTTTGACATTCCTGCTAATAAATTTGTTAAATTTAACGGTTCTCCCGTCACATTAGAAGGGGGAGAAGGTGGGTGTTGTTCCTGATAAATATAACGGACTCCCAAATGTTTTGCCATGATGTCAAAAATGACTTCTTTGTGGAACGGTTTTCGCACAAAATCATCGCAACCAGCCGATAAAATAACTGCCTTTTCTTCTTCCCACACGCTTGCTGTCAAAGCAATAACAGCAGTAGCTTGCCCTTTGATGGTGCTTTTAATCTGTTTCGTGGCTTCATAACCATCCATAACGGGCATTCTCATGTCCATCCAGATGAGATGCGGTGAGTATGAATCCCAAATTTCCAGGGCTTCAATGCCGTTACTGGCTTCTTGCACTTCAAAACCCAGAGGTTTGAGGAGTTTAACTAACAGTTGCCGATTGTCATCTTTATCATCGACTACTAGGATGCGATATTGGGGTTGGTTTGGTGCTAAGGCAATGACGCGACGATGGTAGAGTTGGTTTTGAATTGGGCTTCCATCAGCGATACCCACAGGAATGTCAAATTTAAATGTTGTGCCAGAGGTTGGTAGAGGTTTTGTATCATCAGATAATTCCCCCAGAGGCATTCCAGGAGTGAAAGCTTTGCCACCACTAATGACAGTTATTTCACCTCCCATTAAGCGCACAAATTGATGGCTAATCGTCAGTCCCAATCCGGTTCCTTGCTGCACTTTTTGACCTGATGCTGTTTGTACGAAGGGTTGGAATAGTTTCTCCAGTTCGTCTGCCGCCATGCCAACTCCCGTATCTTTGACTTCAAAGGTAATTGTTGTTTGTTGTTGGTTGTTTGTTATTTGTGTTTCGGCTTGATTTTGGGCGTTTTCCTGTTGATTTTTGATATCAATTCCGGTTGCACTGGAATGATAGGTCGGACAAGGCAGTGCCGTTTCCCTACCCTGATTAATTGTAGGGACACGGCACTGCCGTGTCCTGAATGTGGGTAATATTAATTCCGATGCTACCGGATTTGATATTACTTCTACAGATACGCTTCCAGAAGAGGTAAACTTAACGGCATTACCGATTAAGTTAATTAGCACTTGCCGCAACTTAACTTCATCAGCGTAAATGTATTTGGGAACATCCGCAGCACATTCAAATCGCAATTGTAAGCTTTGAGCGTTGGCTTTCAACGCAAACATATCCTCGATATCAGCTAGGAAGTGATGGATGTGAAAATTATTTTCCGATAGCGTCATGCGTCCCGATTCTACTTTGGAAAGGTCAAGCACCTGATTGATCAGAGTCAATAAATGCTCTCCACTGCGATGAATGATGCCAAGGTTTTCTTGTTGTTCGTTTAACAGATTTGTATCCTGGTTCATCAGTTGAGAAAAGCCGAGAATGGCGTTGAGGGGAGTTCGCAATTCGTGGCTCATGTTGGCAAGGAAGGTGCTTTTGGCGAGGTTGGCGGCAACGGCTGCTTCTTTTGCCACTTCGAGTTCTGCTTCTGTTTTTTTGCGATCGCTAATTTCCTGTTCTAAGCGGATATTTTCGTTCAGCGTTTTTTCGGCTTGTTTGCGATCGCTAATATCTTGAAAAGCTGCGATCGCATATTCTACATTACCCGTATCATCGAAAATTGGCGTACTCGTTGATTCTACAAAAATGCTCCCATCGCTGTGGTGCAGTTCCAAGTCATCCGCCCGTGCTTTTTCACCGCCAAGCGATCGCACCAGGGGCAACTGTTCGACTGGATACATCTCCCCAGTGCCGGCGCGATAAACACCGTAGGTTTGTGATAATTGCTCGGTTTCGGCTGTGGGTAAATCTTGAATATTCAGTAACTGCTGGGCTACTTGATTGGTGTAGATGATTTGTCCTTTGGCATCGTGCACGGAGATGCCCAGAGGTATGGCATTGAGGAATTTATTCAGGCGATTTTGGGTGGATTGTACCTGAGTATAGAGTCTGGCGTTGGTAAGTGCGATCGCTGCTTGTGTTGAAAGCAATTGTATCAGTTCCAGGCGATCGGGTGTAAAGACACCATCTGCTAAATTATTTTCTAAGTAAACAATGCCAGTTAATTGCCCTTGATTCAACAGAGGGGCGCAAAGAATCGACTTGGGCTGCTGTCTTTTAATATAAGCATCTTGGGTAAACCTGCCTTCGCGGGCAACATTAGTTTCAATCAGTCCTTTTTGAGTCCTTTCAACATAGTTAATCACCGACATAGGCAGGCAGGTTTCTATGGGAGTCGATTGCAACACTATCACCCGATCTGAGTTAGCTTCGCCTGATGCTTCGACTCGCAATTGTCCTTGAGATTCTAAAATTAGATAGCCAATTTGGGCACCGCTGCTTTCCAGCATGATTCTCATCAAAGTCGTGAGGAGTTTATCGAACTCAATTTCGATGGAAATTGCCTGAGACGCTTTCATCAATGCTGCTAAATCCAGAAGTTCTCCTGAAGAACTGTCAGAGATATCGGACAAGCTGCTGCGCGATTTATCCGAGTTTCTGGCTGCGGTAAAACGCTTTAAAAGTTGCGGGTACTTTTGTTCCAAATCCTTCACTTTTGCTGTGGCACCCCAGCGCAAATAGCAATAGTAAGCATTTGTCATATAGACTTCGGCAACTTGCTCTTTTCCCCAAGCGATGTAGAATTTGGCGGCCAATTCATTAGCCAAAGCTTCATCGTTGAGGTACTCGTGTTCTTTGGCTGAGGCAATAGCGCGATCGTAATAGTCGATCGCCCTAGCATTTTCACCCAAAACTCGATGTCTCTCTGCTTCCACGAGATAGAATTTATGGAGGTGATTCATCGGAGCCGAACTCGCCCATTTCTTCATCTTATTTTGATTGGATGCAACTTTTTTCAGGATGTGTTTTTGTTCTAACTTAGAAACATCAAAATATACCGCAAGATGAGTAAGGGAATTGTAAAAATGAGAAAGCGGAACGGCTCCCATAGCACTCTTTAAATTCTTTTCTACTAAAGGAGCATTTTCTAATGCTTGCTGATAGTTTTGAAACAGATAACCGAGGTATAATCTGTAAAAATAAATAGAATGACAAATATTTTTAGTATTCGCCGCCAAATGAACGGGCAGCATTTTGACTTCATCGTAGCTTTCACCAATTAAACGGCACTTATCTTCAGCTCGATCCATTAAATTTAATACAACCTGTCGGTTAAGTTGATTGTAATAAAATAATGTTTCTTGATTGAGTTGCTTGAAACTGTTACTGTAGGCTGCTATCTCGCGTTCCAAACCAGTCAATTCCTTGCCGCTTACGATCGAATAGTAGGAGTACGCGGAAGCTGAATAAGTCGCATATTCTAAATCTCCAGTTTCCAGTCCGATCGAGTAAGCATCTAGCAAAGGCGTTAAGCTTTTGCTGACACTATCTTGCCAGTGTCTGATAAAGTAATTAAATATAAATAATGTCCTAGCTTTCAGTTCTTGAGTATTGAACTTATCGAGCAAACGCAGAGCAAGTTCGCCGAATTGATAGCCGGAACGAACATCTTTTACGAACTCTCCCGCCAGAATTACTCCGTAGGTAGCATAAGCATAGGCAGACAGAGGAGTGTTACCATATTTTAATGATAAATTAACCTGTTTTAATACAAGCAGCGGTAAAAAATTTGGTGTGGCAAAATAAGCAGCAGAAAATACAATTGACAGGAGGCGCATGGCGGCTATCTTGTCAGGTTCTGTCATGGGGGGCTGGTCGATTAAGTCCTCAATTCGTTTACCTGCTAGCCGGATTTTTGTCCGGGCGAGTGCAATGATAATATCTAATTTTTTGGGTTGCTTGGGAAAGCGAATTCCCAACATTTTTAAGACGGTCATGGCGGTTTCGATCGCTTCTAACGGCTTGCTATATGCCGTATAGTTTTGAATTTTAATTTCATACACTTTCACTTTATCCAACACCGTTTTGCCTTGTTGCAGAACGACAGAAATCAATCTCTCCATTTCTGCAAAATTGCCCGTCAGGCTCGCTGCTTCGGTTGCTGTTACATATAGTTCCAGGGTGAATTCATACTGTCTTGTCCAGCTATCTGCACTCAGGCAATCCACCGCCAATTTTAAGTAATTCCAGGCTGGTTTGTAGGCCGAGGCTGCCTTCGCTTTTTTGCCAGCACTCAGATTTAATTGAGCCAGTCGATCTCCTTCTAACTGAAGGTCGATCGATCCAATACCTAAGTTTAGTTGATTGACAATATCAAAAATTTTTTGTGGGAGTATCTGTTGCGGTGTATTTTGCAACAGCACTTGCCCCACTTGCCAGTGAAGCCCTGGCTTCTCGTCTGGTCCAATTAGGGAATAGGCGGCTTGCTGAATGCGATCGTGAGCAAATTTATAAGTAATTTTTAATTCCTTTGTATCTCGGTCTGTTTTCAGGAATTTGTAATTATCTCCAAGGGGTAATATAAATCCTGCTTGAATAGCATTCCATAATTCATTAGCCGTTTCTTGTAGAGAATTTCCATTAATAATTGAAAGGGTCGGTAAATCAAATTGGTTGCCAATGCAAGCGGCTAATCGTAAAACTTTTTGTGCTAATTCTGATAAGGCTTGAATTTGCTCTGCCATGAACTCAACAACGTTATCAGTAATATTCCTAGTTAGAATTTGCTCTAAATCCCAATGCCACGCCCCAGCATTTAAATCAAAATTCAGCAATTGCTCTGTATCAAGTGACTTGAGAAACTCTTTAATAAAAAATGGATTTCCTTGTGTTTTTTGCCAAACCAACTCGGCTAATCTTTGGGTATGGATGCACTCGGTTTTCAGCGTGTCCGCAATAAATTGATTGACTTGGTTTAAATTTAGGGGTGAAATGGATAGATGATTAACTATTACTCCCTGCTTTTTAATCTCAGATAAAGTCAGCATAGTAGGATGAGTTGCACTGACTTCGTTATCTCGATAAGCTCCGATTACAAACAGATATTGAGTAGTAAAATCGGTCACTATCAACTGAATCAATTGCAGTGTAGCGCTGTCTGTCCACTGAAGGTCGTCTAGAAATAGGACGAGGGGATGTTCTTTTTGGCAAAAGACCTGAATAAAGTTTTGAAAAGCTAAATTAAACCGATTTCGTGCTTCTGTTGCAGGTAATTCGGGGACGGGATTCTGTTTGCCAATAATCAGTTCAACTTCGGGAATGACATCAATAATAATTTGTCCGTTGCTGCCTAATGCACGTCGAATCTTCTCTCGCCACTGTTGTAATTGGGGTTCAGTTTCGGTGAGCAATTGTCGCACCAATTCTTGGAAGGCAGCGACTAAAGCTTGATAGGGAATATCGCGTTGCAACTGGTCAAATTTACCTGCTATAAAGTATCCGCGTTTTTGAGTGATGAGCTTATACAATTCCTGAACTAAAGCTGATTTTCCAATACCAGAGTATCCAGAGATTAGCATGAGTTCAGTTTGTCTCTGTACGGGCAATTTTTGTGAATTAGTTGTAGTTGGGCTGCTCGCGGCTACTTGTTTCTCTTCTCCCGAAGCTACGCGATAAAATGCAGTCAATAAAGAGTCTATCTGTGATTCTCTCCCGTACAGTTTTTGAGGTAGTTGTAATTGAGGAGAAATGTCTTGGTATCCCAGGGAAAAAGCTTTTATTTTGCCATTTCTAGATTGAGCGAGACATTTTTTTAAATCAGCGCTGATTCCCCAAGCACTTTGATATCTATCTTCCGCCGTTTTTGCCATTAATTTCATGACAATTTCTGAGAGAGTTAAGGAAATTTCTGGATTGATTTCATGAGGTGGAGTCGGTTCTTTTGCAATATGGCAATGGACTAACTCAAGGGCATCGACGGATTCAAAAGGTAACTGGTTGGTTAGCAGTTCATAGAAAGTAACGCCCAGAGAATAAAAGTCGGTACGGTAGTCGATCGCTCGATTCATCCGTCCTGTTTGTTCGGGGGACATATAAGCTAATGTCCCTTCTAGAAGATTAGGACTTTTGAGGGTGGTATTCTCTTGGGATAGGATGGTAGATAAGCCAAAGTCAATAATTTTTAATTTTCCGGTTTGAGGATTCAAGACAATATTAGATGGATTGATATCTTTGTGAATGACCTTTTTTTGATGAACTTTGCCTAACGCATCTGTGATTTGGATGGCTAGGTGGAGGAACTCTGGTAAAGCAAAGGGACGGTCATTCAGCAGGATTTTTAAGGACTCTCCTCCAAAATCTTCCAACAACATGACTTGTGTGTTTTCGTATTTTCGGAGTTCGTAGGCTTTAATCGTTTCCTCTAGGTTGAGACGGCGAGTGATTTCGTATTCCTGCTGATAGCGGTAGAGTTCCGCTGGTGTGGGATAATTTTCTTTCAGGAGTTTCAAAATCACAGGTTGCTGATTTTTATTAATGATGCCTCGGTATACGAGTGAATTAGCACTTTCGTAAATTGGGCTGAGAATTGTGATGTCTGGCAGTGAAATCATGTTGGGAATTACTGCGGTATAAAAAAGTTGATTAATGTTGAATTACTTTCTGTGAGACTTCGCTTTCGTACTTTTGAATTACAGCTTTTTTTGTCGAAAGTCCAAAAGTCGAATTGTGAGTAGATAACCCTGACTGCGAGTATAACATTTTAATTCAGGAGAATGTCAAGACTAATCTGCCGGCGATCGTGCTATAATCTGACATCAATAGGACTTACGCAGTAGTCAAAAACCGGGTTTTTTTACGGAAAGACTGGTTGCAGCCCGCAGATTCGGGAAAAAACCCGGTTTTTTTGGCGGAGTGCGTAAGTTGCGATCGCTTTCATTCTCGATCGAGTGCGTGCAACTATGCGAATCGGTAAAAATTTACAAAAGTTTCTGCTTTTGACAATAGCATTTTTTTTGGCAGCATCGCTGCTGATTAACGTTACTAAGTTTCACAATTATTTCGGAATTAACCGCGCCGATACTCAAGAGAAAATAGTTGCGCTTACCTACGATGATGGGCCCTATCCTCCCTATACAAATCAGGTTTTAGATATTTTAGACCGCTATCAAGTTAAAGCAACTTTTTTTGAAATCGGCCGCAAGATTGAGCAACATCCCGAAATTGTGAAAATGATTGTGGCGAGGGGAGATGAGTTGGCAAACCATTCCTACTCTCACAAAGATATGATGTTTAAATCCCGAGAACATTTGCTGTCGGAAATTCAAAAAACGGACAAACTTTTGCTGCAATTTGGGGTAAAGCAGGACAGTATTAGTTTTCGCCCGCCTTGGGGGCGGAGATTTGTAGGTTTGTCTTATTTGCTATCCCAAATGCACAAAAAATTGATTATGTGGGATGTGGATTCTCAAGATTATGAGAAAACTCACACGGTAGATGATATCGCAAATCAGGTGATTGACCATGTGCGATCGGGCTCGATCGTGGTGATGCACGATGGCGGGGGCGATCGCTCGAAAACCGTAGCAGCAACTGAGATAATTGTCAAGTCTTTGCAGTCAAAAGGTTATCAATTTAAAACAGTTTCTGAGTTGTTGAAAAATCCCTAAAACGATCGCGACTTAGATCGTGTCCGGTAAAGGTTTGCTCGTTGGGATGCCAAGTCCTCCTATCTATGAGGACTTGGCGTCCGACACTACGAACCTATTGTATTTGTAAGAAACTGGGTTTTTTCGAGATGGTTGGTTACGTAATCAGCAATTTTCTGGCTACCACCTGCTTGTCCCATTCTTTCTAAGCCATTTTTAACGCAAGTCTCTAAATAATCTTTGTCTTGCAAAGTGCGATCGACCTCTAAAGCAGCTTTCTTGATAATCTCAGGATTTGCGGGTTCTTTGCCAATAACTTGCACTGAATCGCCTAAAAGCCGATTTTGAGCCTCGGCAAACCGATAGGTAAATGACGGGCCGTTACCGGGGATGGTAATTACTGGTTTTCCTAAGCCGACAGCTTGTTCGATCGCACTTCCTGTCATCCCAATTACTAAGTTAGATTGTTGCAAAATGTCGGCGAAAGCATCTGAGTAGCAAATTACTTCAACTGTTGCTGCTTTTTCGCGATCGAGCTGTTTGATTTCTTGAAAAACTAACTTTCCTTCTCGGTGCAGCCATCCGGCTCGCGCTGCAATACGATCTAATTCTAGCATCAAACTTGGGACTAAGGCAGCTCGAAACTGTACTGGTTGCGAAGCAATAGCAGCAATTTGTTTGACTAATTCTAGCAGCAAAATCAGGTTGTCGGTGGCTTCGGGGAGGCGTGAACCGGGCAGAAGCGCGATCGTCCTAACTCCGGGCTTTAATTGCAAATCTTTGCCCGCAGGACTGAGGTTGTCCATCACAGGATTGCCGACAAATCTGGCTTTCTTGAAACCCTGTTGGTTTAAGTGGGTGGCAGTCAATGCGTCTCTGGTGAAAATAGCCAGACATTGCTCGGAGGAAAGCAAATAATTTAAGATGAAACCTAAATCGACTTGCCCTTCGTAATAACTTGAATGAGCTGACAGAAAAATTATATAGGGGAGCGAGGTCGATCGCGCGAAGCCAGCCGCGACAATATCCCCAGTCGTCACCACCAAATTGCAGCGCCCAGAATGCGTCAAAGCAGCCAGCAATTGTCTCACAGTCAAACGAACTAGCCCCGCCCTCACATCTTTGAGAAAAAACAGGGGATTCATGTAAAACACTCCGCCAGATGGCATGGGACTGGTGGGCCCAATCATCGGTACGCGCGATCGACTGTAAGCAGCCCCGTCACCTACAATCGGCATCGCCGAAACATCCACATCTGGCGCTGATTCTCTCAAAGCATGGAGAATTTGACAGTTAATCGCGTCTTCCCCGTGGCCGTTGCTGAGAAAGAGTATTTCCTTGGATTTCATAAAATCAGACTTAGTGCTCAACTTTTTTTAGGACTGGCGTGCGATCGCTACCAGCAACCGAGCTACGATTTTGTTAGTCTAATTTAAATACATTGTGGAAGTGAAACAGCGTGAATATTGAAATTGGGCGGGGCAAAAGCGCTCGCAGAGCTTACGGCATAGATGAAATCGCCCTCGTACCGGGACAGCGTACCCTCGATCCGAGTTTGGCAGATACTAAGTGGCAGATTGGTGGGATCGATCGAGAAATTCCGATTATCGCCAGCGCCATGGACGGAGTAGTCGATGTGCGGATGGCCATTTTGCTGTCGGAATTGGGAGCAATGGGCGTGCTCAACCTTGAAGGAATTCAAACCCGCTATGCCGACCCCCAGCCAATATTAGAGCGCATTGCTTCTGTTGGGAACCACGAATTTGTGTCCCTGATGCAGCAACTTTATGCCGAACCGATCAAGCCCGAATTAATCGAACTCAGAATTAAAGAAATTAAAGCAGGGGGAGGGATTGCCGCTGTCAGCGGTACACCGGCCGGCGCGAGCAAATACGGCTCTTCGGTTGCCGCAGCGGGAGCTGATATATTTTTTGTGCAAGCAACTGTAGTCTCTACTGCTTTTCTCTCCCCCGAGTCGATCGTCTCTTTAGATTTGACCCAATTCTGTGCAGAGATGCCGATACCAGTAATTTTGGGCAACTGCGTCACCTATGAAGTTGCCATCAATTTAATGAAAACTGGCGCCGCAGGCATTCTCGTGGGCATCGGGCCGGGGGCTGCTTGCACATCTAGAGGTGTATTGGGTGTCGGTGTTCCCCAAGCGACAGCGGTAGCAGACTGCGCCGCGGCGCGGGACGACTACTATCGCGAAACCGGTAAATACGTGTCGGTGATTGCTGACGGCGGTTTAATTACCGGCGGCGATATCTGCAAGTGCATTGCCTGCGGCGCCGATGGAGTGATGATTGGTTCACCCTTTGCTAGGGCCGCGGAAGCTCCCGGCCACGGTTTTCACTGGGGGATGGCGACTCCCAGCCCGGTTTTGCCGCGCGGCACTCGGATTCGGGTGGGGACTACTGGGACTGTGGAGCAAATTTTGCGGGGGCCGGCGCTGCTAGATGACGGCACGCACAACTTGCTCGGAGCTCTCAAAACTAGCATGGGTACCCTGGGCGCTAAAGATATTAAGGAGATGCAGCAAGTAGAAGTGGTGATTGCTCCTTCTCTGTTAACTGAGGGTAAAGTCTATCAAAAAGCTCAGCAGTTGGGCATGGGTAAGTAGATTTACCGATCGAATACCAGGATACCTTGACAAAATTTGTTCAAGAGTCTCGAAATTTACAGAACGTTGTGGAATTATCGAGAAGGAGATGTCACAATATAAGAAGCGGAGACGCATGTTTCCGTTCACTCCTCACACCACACTCCGCCCGGACTACTGTTCGGGCGGTTCCTTTTTGACCCCAAGCGCTCCTCTTTACTGACTAGGTACGGGGTTAAGGCCCTTCGATCCGGAGAGTGGGGAGAGCGGAAGAGGGGAGAGGGAAAGAGGGGGAGAGGGGTAGAGGGGGAGTTACAGAGATTTTTTTGGCGGCCGAATGCCGAATTCTAACTTCCATTTCTAGAATTCCTTGAGAAGCCTTCTGTTAAAATCGTCGCTCCTAACCAAAAAGAGATACCGTGCCACGTACAATCGTCGTGGAGAACTCAGAATTTAGACTTTTGTTTGAACTCCCAGATTCAATGCTGCCACTAAATCTCAAATCTAAAATGTAAAATAGTAAAATCGACTGACGCAAGTGGTTACACTTTTTGCTAAACTTGTTATCCGAGAAATAGTATTTACAAGGATGGCTAGGGATGTCAGCAGCCGCGCAAGTAACCGACTCTACCTTTAAGCAGGAAGTGCTCGATAGCGAAGTTCCAGTTCTAGTGGATTTTTGGGCTCCCTGGTGCGGGCCCTGTCGGATGGTGGCGCCCGTCGTAGACGAAATTGCCCAGCAATATGAAGGGCAGGTGAAGGTAGTAAAAGTTAATACCGACGAGAATCCTAATGTGGCAAGCCAATACGGTATCCGCAGCATTCCGACGCTGATGATATTTAAGGGCGGTCAGCGGGTTGATATGGTGGTTGGGGCAGTTCCGAAAACTACTCTGGCTAACACTCTGGAAAAGTACCTTTAACTAAACAGCGAGCGGTTTCGTGCTGTTTTTTGGCTCGCGAAAGCCGCGTCCGCTTCAGTGCCGGGGCAAAGCTACTAGAAAAGTTATTAGTTGCTAGCAGCGCAATTTGCTAGTGGCTATTAGCTTCTAAATTTGGCTTGCCCCTTAATTTTGATAATTTGACAAATTGTTACCGTTTCGGAAAAATTCATGATTCCTTCTGGGCCTGGTCAAGCTTTTGAGTCCTTGCAAGCTGAAGCGATCGACTTAATCGATCGCCTGCCAATGTTAAAGCACTCTGAGTGGATCGAACGATCGCTCTCGACGATAGTGCAAATGGCTGGAGAGGAACTCGATCGCCTTGACTGGAAAATTATCTCGTCGTCTCTGCGAGATATGGAAAAAGCTTTTTCGATGTTTTATCCTTACCGCCACGTGCGGAAAATAGTGATTTTTGGTTCGGCGAGGGTGTCGCCGACATCGCCGGAATATTTACTCGCCAAAGATTTTGGGCGGGCGATCGCCCAGCAGGGATTTATGGTGATTACTGGTGGCGGGGGCGGGATCATGCAAGCCGGGAATGAGGGGGCGACTGCGGAACGTTCTTTTGGGCTCAACATTCAGTTACCTTTCGAGCAGGGTTCTAATCCTTTCATTGCCGGCGACTCCAAATTGCTCAATTTTAAATATTTTTTCACCCGCAAGTTATTTTTTCTCCGCGAAAGCGATGCTTTGGCTTTGTTTCCCGGCGGTTTCGGCACTCTGGATGAGGCTTTTGAGTGTCTGACTTTGACTCAAACCGGCAAGTTCGGGCCTGCTCCTTTGGTTTTGCTCGATCGACCCGGAGGCGATTATTGGCACGATTGGAATTATTTTGTGCAAAAACAATTGCGGGGTCGGGGTTTGATTTCAGCGGACGATCGCAGCCTGTACACGATTACAGACGATATAAATGTGGCTTGTGAGGCGATCGCGAGTTTTTACCTAGTTTATCATTCCTGCCGCTACGTAGATGGAAAACTGGTAATTCGCTTGAAGTCTCAACTGTCTGACGAGAATGTCGATCGATTAAATACTGATTTTAGCGATATTGTAGTTACGGGAAAAATTGTAAAAAGTCAAGGTCTGCCCGCCGAAGCCGCAGATGAAACCTTCGCTTTACCGCGCCTAGTTTTGCATTTCAACCAGCGGGATGCGGGGCGACTTTATCAGCTAATTGCTGCTATTAATGAAATGGGTGCAGCTTCGCCGGCGGCGGCGCATCCAGAACAAAAGTAGTCAGTAGTCAGTAGTCAGTAGTCAGTTGTCATTAGTCATTTTGGATATGGATGAGTTATATCAAAAACTAGGGTGCGTCAGAAACCAAAACCTTAATTTTTGGGGGACATCTGGGTTTGACAAATATATCTGTAGGGGCGAAGCATGACCGCAATCCATATGAGATTATAACTAATAACTTATATGCGGTCATGCTTCTTCAGGCTTCAAAA
>NZ_JAUBOJ010000164.1:0-14828 GCF_036700185.1 Microcoleus sp. BM001215392
TTTTTGGCTCTACTCGCGGAGCATCCCTGTTCCAAAACTGTCCGAAGTATTGTTATAATAGATGTGCTTTGTAGGAGAAATTAGTGGAAAAACCGGAAGCATAACGTCCCTCTGTGCGAAGGCTGTTTGTGGGTTAGGGGATGATTGAGATTTGACAATAGCTTGTATTAACAGTTCTTAGTTTCGGGCAGAAATTAACAGCGATCTAGCAGGAAATTATTACTGGAAAATCTTAAAACAATAGCGTTATGGTAAACTGTAGTAACGAGCGAATTGGGACAAGTATATGGGAGAACTTTCGATCATGAACTTAGTGGAAAAACACATTATTTCTCGCCACCACTGGAACGCAAATGCTTTGGGAATACAAGGCGTGGTAGTACGGAAAGTTCGGGTTACTCCTTACAAAACGGTTCGAGAAAGCAAGTGAGATATTTGTCTATCAAACCTGTAACTATTATTGGCATAAAGAGGCTAGGCTATGGAGTTATCTACTACCACCACCACCACCACGATAGATGGCGACCGCATTCAAGAGTACGCCAAGAAGCTACGCCAGGGTAATTTTTTAGAAAGTGTGGCCTTGAATGTAGCAATGGGGATTCATACCGAAATTACTAAAAGGGATGAAACATTAGAAGGCTTTAGTCCTAAGTGTGTTGATGAACTCGAAAAATTTCTCAAAGAGCAGATAGTTGATGATGCTTTTTACTTGACAAAAGCAGAGGAGATATTAAATCATCTGACCTTCAGGCTTCAGGCAGGTAGAACCGAGGAAAATTTATGGAAAAACGTGGCACTTGATTCAGCTTTAATTTTTCTAGAGCCACTCGATTTATCCAATCGGACACTAGATGAGTTAATCGCTATGCTGGGGCTGGCTTCAAAAACAGTTCCCGCAACCGAACCCCAGGTATTTATCAGCACCACAATCACTCAAATACTCACCTCAGCCCCTCCTAGAACGGCTTGCAAGTCCTTATTACGAATTTGGGATTGGCAAGAAGATACCCATAAAAATGTGTTTTTTCGAGATAATTACAGCACGGGTTTTGTTAAGTTAGCCTTAAAGGATAAAGACCCAGTTACTAAAGAATATTTTTACTTTACAGGCAAGGCAGCCTGGGGAATTATTGAGGAATTTGGCAGTTTGGGGAAAGATACTGCCAAACTCCACTGTTTACTATCTGCCTATGTTTTTCAACAGGCTGTGCCTTTGAGAACTGAAATTAAGCTAGCTGGAACTGGGAAAAATGGTGGCACTAACCTCATAGACTTAATGGGTTGGGGTGAGCGTAAAGATATGACCACTTCCCAGAAGTTACTCAGGATAGAGAAATGCCTGAAACTTCTGAGAAGGCTGGACGCTACCATTAAATGGAATATCGGAAAGCTAGGATGCGATATGAATTCCCTCATTTGGGACGTTGCTGTGGAGCGCTACGGGCAGCGTAACATTTTCACAGATGAAATTGATGAACCAACAGAAATAGTAGCCTTCATTCGGGCGGGTAGATGGGCTGAGTTTTTCTTTAATAAACCTGGCAAAAATGCCAGGCCTCCAATTGCCTTATATGAGTTTGGTTGGATTTCAGAAGCAACGCTAAAAATGAACCCGTATCATGATGAGTTAGCCTTCTTAATTGCCATCAATATAACAACAGAAAGCGCCATTCATACAAATGGGAAATACACGGTTAAGACCGTGCTAGAGATGGTGATGCCGAAAAATGAGATTGAATTAGCCCGTAAAGATCATCGCTACGCTGGTAAGCTGAAGCAACGTTGGGATAAAGCCTTAATGCAGCTAGCTGAGTTAGATTGGCAGATTATATATGACTCTGAAACCTACCCAGAATGGTTGCGTCCTGGAAGTACAACAGGTAAACCCAAAGATTGCAAAAAAAGAATTATTGATTTACTGCTAGAAGCTGGCGTCACCATCAAGCCTCCCGGTAAAATTCCTGCCTTGATAGCTGCTAAAAAATCAGCATCTTTGCCCCGGAAACGGAAATCAGCATTTGCTGCCCCGTTAGAGTGGGAACCGATACAGAAGGCTTGTGAAGCAAAGGATTGGACGAAGCAAAGAGTCATCGCCGAAAAGCTGGGCATATCTCAGCAGCTAGTCTCACAGCTTCAGCGCGGCAAGCCAATTAGCCCCAAAACCGCCGCCCACCTCAGAAAAATCTTGCCTAAAGTGCTACCAGAATTGTCAATCTAGCTTCCTGTCCCCTTGACCCCAACTCCAGCCCCAAACGTAGTAAGGCTGGAGTTTTGCGTAGTAAGGCAAAAATGACCTCAAAATTACCTTCAAACTTTTACCAGGCAAGGCTTACGACTTTACTACAGACACACCCGGATCTAGTGACAAAAACACCCGGATCTGGTGACAAAAACTCCCGGATCTGGTGACAACTCAATTTTGAAACTCTTGACTAGCAAGCATTTCAAGACCTTACTACGCCTGGATTATCTTAATTAATTAATTATCTTTGATCGGCGTGCAAGCAGCGATTTTCAGAACATGAGACAAAGGGATGTTCCCCACTCAAGGAATAGCCCGGTGAAGATTTATCGAGATAGCACAGCCATTGACCTTCAAAATCAGTCCTCACAGAGACTCACAGTCCACTTGACTCCATCTGACCCGTTCATGAGGCGCTCTGGCGGTAGCCAGATTCGGGTGCAACTTGGAGCGCCTTTCGCATTGCTACTAGGCCAGAAGGTCAACACAGCCAACATGGGGGTGCGTTATGGTCTTATCTAAGTCCGCCCTCAATGAATGGCAAGAAAGCGGTGTAGACCCCGCCATCTTCGCCCTCAACGTGCAAACTCTTAGTGGCGACGCCCCCTACGCCTACCTCGTCTACGAAATTAACGCCGCCTCCGGCAGAGTCCACCCCGACGCACAATGGCGGTGGGCCAGAAAACACTACAGCCACATCGAACACGGTGGCTGGTGGTGCTCGGGCCTTGACCCCCTCAACAACTGGCAGCCCATGTATTGGGGCTGCTTCAAACCCGATCGGCCCCGCAACAGCTTCGATCCAAACGGTAAAACCAAGCCCGTCAAATACGAACACCCCCCCAAAACCCCCACCAGAGCCTTCTTCCTGCAAGTCCCAGACCACATCTGGGCAAAAGTTGCAGAACGCCACGGCGTCCCCATCAACCCTGAAAACCCAGAGGACTTAGAGATGGGGAGCACAGGAACGGGGGAGACGGGAGACGAAAATCTCCCCTGTGCCCCTGTGCCCCTCCCCGGCGTCACGAACCCGCCTCAATTCTGGGAATGGGTTTGGCTCAACAACATCCCCGTCACCATCGTCGAAGGCGTAAAAAAAGCCGCCAGCCTGCTCACAATGGGCTACGCGGCCATTGCCCTCCCCGGCGTCACAATGGGTGTCAGAACCAAGAACGCGCTAGGGGAGAAGTGCAGCCCCTATCTCATCCCCGAACTCCAACACTTCGCCACCCCAGGGCGGGAAATCTACATCGGCTTCGATCGCGACAGCAAGCACTCTACCGTCCTCAACGTCAACCGCGAGATTGACAAACTCGGCCGCCTGTTCACCGCCGCCAAATGCTCTGTCAGCGTCATCACCCTGCCGGGACCGGAGAAAGGCATCGACGATTTCGTGGTAGCCAGAGGCGAGGATGCGCTCATTGCCCTCAAAAACGCAGCACGAGGCTTCCAATTTTGGCGGGATAGGGAATCATGGCTTTTAACCTATCCCGCGTCTTTAACGCTAAATTCTCGCTATCTGGGAAAACTCCCCTATCCAGAGGCCGGCTTAGCCTGCATCAAATCCCCCAAAGGCACCGGCAAAACCCGCTCCCTCGCCCACCTAGTTTCCCACGCCCTCAACACGGGCGAACGCCGCGTGCTAGTCATCACCCACAGGATTCAGCTCGGCCGCGCCATCTGCGCCGGGTTGGGAATCAACTACATCGACGAAACCAAGAACTCGCCGGAAGGCAAATTATTCGGGTACGGCTTGTGTGTAGACAGCCTCCACCCCCACTCAATGGCCCGTTTCAACCCCGAAAACTGGTCTGGGGCGATCGTCCTCATTGATGAGTGCGAACAAGTCATCTGGCACGCCTTGAACTCCAGCACCTGCCGCGAAAACCGCGTCGCCATCTTGCAAACCCTGCAAGAACTCATTCGCACCGTCTTAACCACCGGCGGCTTAATCGTTGCCCAGGATGCTGACTTATCTGATTGCGCGATCGACTACTTGAAGGCGCTTGCTGGCATCCCTCTCGAACCTTGGATTGCCGTCAACGAATGGAAACCTAAAAAAGAGCGGGACGCGATCTTCTACGCCACTCAAAGTCCCGCACCACTATTCGCTCAAATGGAGCAAATTCTGTCGCGAGAAGTCACCGGCTGCGACATTGAAAGTCGCGCCCTCTGCTGCCCGCTCGATCGAAACAGGCCCCACATTATGGTTGTTGAAGACTCCCAAAAAGTCAAAGGAAAATGGTCGTGTCGCAACCTAGAAACACAACTGCAAAAACGATTTCCCAACAAGCGCATTCTCAGGATTGATAGCGAGTCAGTAGCCGACCCCAACCATCCCGCTTGTGGCTGCGTTGAGAATCTTAATGCCACCATTCAAAACTACGACATCATCATCGCTAGCCCCACCATTGGCACAGGAGTTAGCATCGACATTCGCGGTTATTTTGCAGCGGTATTCGGCATTTTCAAAGGAGCAATTGCCGTCAACGATGCCCTGCAAAGTCTCGCTCGAGTCAGGGATGAAAATGTTCCAATCTTTGTCTGGACAGCGCCCTTTGGCATTGGCAAAATTGGCAACGGCAACGCTTCTTATCGAGCTCTCCTTGCTTCCCAGCAGAAGGTTATCAAAGCCAATATTCGCTTGCTGCAAGGAGTTGACTTCGACATCGACGCGGCCCACGACCCGGTTCACCTGAGAACTTGGGCAAAAATGGCTGCTAGAATTAATGCCGGAATGTGGCATTACAGGGAGGCGATTAGGTACAGCCTAAAAGCTGAAGGGTTTCAGGTAAAACTGTGCCGAGAAAATCAGCTAGAACAACTCCTTTTAGAGGGATTAGCGCAGCAAATAGCAGCCAGCGCGATTAAAAACTGGAAGCTATTGCAGCAGGTTGCCCAGAAGGTTGATGCTGGGTTAAATGAATTAAATCTCCGAAATGTTGGAGCTGCTCTGGCTAAGAAAGAGGCTGAGTCAATTCAGCGAGAAAACTGCAAAGTAGAAGCGGATGCTGTTGCTGATGCTCCTGATATTACTCTGTCTGAGTATCTGGAGTTGAAGGACAAGCGCTCCAAGACTCGGGGCGAAATCAATCAAAAGCGCAAGTATCAACTGCAAGAGACTTATGGGGTGTCGGTGACGCCCGAGCTGAAATTGAAGGACGACGACGGCTGGCTGCCTCAAATTCGCCTGCATTACTATTTGACCCATGACCCAGAGTTTGTCAGGAAACGAGATAAAAATCACTTGGCGGGGCATCAAGAAAGGGGTCAAGGGAAGGTTTGCCCGCAAGATTTGCGCTTCCTGAAAGCTTCTGTGGAAGCTCTCAGGAAGTTGGGGCTGGTGGAGTTGTTTGACTCAGACAGGGAGTATCGAGGGACTGACCCGGAGGTGATAGCCTTTGCTCAAAGGGTCAAGCAGTATTCTGCGGACGTGAAGGATTTTCTGGGTATCAGGATCCACCCTAATGCCCAGCCAATGGAGGTGGTTCAGTACGTTTTGAAGAGGAAGCTGGGCTTTACCCTGCGACGGGTTCGCCAAGAAAGGTCGGAGGAACGAGATGCTTTGGACAGGTCTAAGCGCATTCGAGTTTACCAGTTCGAGTTCCCCAACGACGGCAGGTCGGCGATTTTTGCGGCTTGGCAGCAGCGGGATGAGAAGACTATCTCTTTGGCAGAAGCTGTGGCTCCTTGTTTGGAAGGAATTCCTGGCGGCACAGGGTCGGATAAGAATATAAATATATCGGAGGCTGTGCCGCCAGCAGATGAAGCTGCGATCGCAGGACACTCATTGAAAGTGGGCGCGCTAGTGCGGTTTGCTGGTGAGGTTCAAAAATATGTGGTTAAAGCTGTCTCAGGCGCTCAAGTGATGGTGAAATCGTTGCTTTCGGGTGCGATCGTCCACACTTATGCTCGCCGCTTAGAGCTGGCGGATGGAGGAGCGTGGTGAAAACGCTGCCAAAAAGTGCGATTCGTTTAGCCCAGCGCGACCTGAAAAATGTGAGTTCGACGCGGGAGTTCGCAACTAGAAACATAGACAGACTCGTTCCTCGCTAGTGTTGTCACTCACCAGGGCAACAGTTTATTGTTCGCAACTCGCCGATCTTGGCTCACTGTTGGAGCCGGAGAGAGTGCGCTAACAACCAACTGAGTAAGATTGCCCAGGTGCGATCGACGCTCGCGCAACACAGTAATGGAAAAAGATGGAAAGCAAGTCACAAATGTAATTGGACTTTGGACAAAGAGAGAATTTCCCTTCGTGATGTTGTAGCGCGAATAAAGCTGGTTGGACTGATATTTTGCACCATTCTCAATTAGATAAATCTTAGGAAAGAGGCGATAGCGCGTCGCTGGAAATCGGGTGAGAGTCAAGTTTTGCAAGTGCACTGATGTCATATACGCCGTGGAATTATAGCCTTATAAAATATGTACAATTCCAAAACTTCAATAAAGCAAATACCCCCTGAAAAATAATGCTTGTATTGATGCTCACCATAAGTTAATTCTGTTGCTCCTAGCCCGCCCCAAAAATACAATTTAGATGCGAGACAGCTTAAAATGATAAAAATCGCACTAAATCTCAACGCCGATTACTTGGAAAGCTTGTTTAATGCCCTGAGCTAAAGCCAGTTTGTGCTGTTGACCATAGAGTTCAAAACTTGTCCGATAAGCCGATCGCATAGCCCGCAAATTCTCAACTTGACCTTTTTGGTCTTTAAGATTGAACAAAACCCAAGCTAAATTATGATGAGCCTCAGCATAATCCGGTTGTAGCTGAACGGCTTTTTCCAAGTATGACTGCGCTGGCCGCCACTGTCCCTGCCGCCCCAACAATGTACCTAAACGAAATTGGACAAAAGCATGGGGTGGAAATTTCTGATTGTAAGTTTCATAAGCTTGGATAGCACCAGGAATATTTTGGAGTTGTTCGCGAGAAATCCCTAAATTTTCCAATACCCAAGCAGGGGCTTGTTGGGAGCGCGTCGCTTTTTCAAAATTAGGAATAGCATCAGTCCATAGCCCCTGCAAAGCTTGTTTCCAGCCTGTAAATCCCCAGGCGAAACTGCTGTCAGGAACCAGAGTGATAAACTCTTGGAGGCGTCGCTCTAGATCGCGTGCTTGTTGAGTAATTACTGCTCTATCTAAGGCGATAATTAGACAAGGATATGCCCAGCGTAGCAATTCGCGATCGCCCTGAGAATTCGCCTGTTTTGACTTAGTAATAGCTGGTGTAGCATGACTAATAGTTAGTTTCCAGTCTTTTTGATTCACTGCAATCCACCCTTTCAATCCTAGTACAAAAGGTGATGCTAGCTTCATTTTAATTTTCGGATCTAAATCACCTTTTGTCTCGATTTGAATGGCGCGATCGATCGCACTTTCTGCCTGTTGCCAATTTCCAGTTTTGCCCAAAGCCCAAGCTAGATTAGCTTGTACCCAACTCTCATGAGACAAAAGATTTGCTGCTTGCTGCAATTGTCTAACCGCTTCTGGCCAATTTGATTTGCGGCAATTAATCAAACCCAGCACTCCATAGCCCCTGCCATCATTCGGTTTCAATTGAATCGCTCTCTGTGCAGCAACTTCTGTTTGAGAGTGATTGAGGTGAATCAAAACCAGGGATAATTCTACCGCTGCTTCACCATTATTAGGCTCAGTAGTTAAACATCTTTCGTAAGCCTCAACAGCTTCTGCCAAGTTTCCTTGCTTAACAAAATCCAGGGATTTCCTGTGCAGAGGCGTGATAAAGTGACCTTTGAGCGCATCAATGAGTTCATCGGCCGTTTGAAATCTCTCCTCTACCTTCGTTCTCATGCCGGTTAAAATAACCTGTTCAGTTAAAGGGCTGAGATCCGGGCGTAATTTTCGAGGTGGAGTCAGAGTTTCTGATGCTACTCTGTCGGTAGCGGCGGCTGGTGGCTCTCCTGTTAATAATTCATACATTGAAGCACACAAGGCATAAATATCTGTAGCAGGATAGCGTTTGCCTTTTGCTGAATACTGTTCTAGTGGAGCATATCCGGGGGTTAACAACTGCGTCATATTAGTAGTTTGATTAGCAATAAACTCTCTAGTAGCACCGAAATCTATCAAAACGGCCCTATCTTGATTGTCAATAATAATATTATCTGGTTTAATGTCCCTATGGAGGAGATTATTAGTGTGAACAACTTTTAAAGCTGATGCAATTTCAATTATATAGCCTTTCACCCGCTCTTCAGATAAAGGTTTTTCCTCATTTCCTACCTGGTATAATGACTTTCCCGAAATAAACTCCATAACTATATAAGCAGTTTTATTTTCTTCAAACCAGTCATAAACCTTAGCAATATTCGGGTGAACGCATCTCGATAAATAATTCGCTTCAAGCTGAAATTTAGAGAGTTGTTGCTGTTTGATTTGTGGAGAAATAGAATTCGGCCAAGTAATGGTATTTCCCTGTCTGATTGCTTTTTCAGGCCACAGTTCTTTGATGGCAATACCCATTAAGTTTGTTGAATCAGTACCTTTATAAGTAATTCCAAATCCGCCTTCTCCCAAGGTTTTTTCGATCTTGTAGCGGCCTTGTTTGAGTAATGCGCCAGCAGGCAAATGATAGGAAGATGAACTGCTGCTACCAGCAGGAGTGAGAGAAAAGCCGCAGACAGTACAAAACGACGCATTATCGGAGTTTTCTGTCATGCAAGCGGGACAAGTAATAGACATTTTAGTTACCTCAGTTCAAATTTAAAATTTTCTCAAATTGAGTTGGTTGTGCCTTCGACCCTTCGACTTCGCTCAGGGGCCGGGAGTTGGTTTTTTAAATGTTCTCAAATCGAAAGCGAATTTTGCCAAAGGCAATCTCATCCCCTGAATTTAAAATTTCAATGGCAGTCATTCTGTTGCCAAACCTAGATTGTCCGGCGCGTTTGATGAAAGTTCCATTAACTGAACCTAAATCTTTGACTTTCCACTCTCCGGCTTCTTGATAAATTCCAGCGTGGGGGCGTGATACAGTATTGGCATCTGGAAAACTATCTAAATCGATATCTGGCAATTCACCTCCTGGCTCACTTCTCCCTATAATTAATCTGCTTTTATCTAATAAAATTTCTGTGATGAAACTAACGGATTTGAGAGGAATTAGTTTGGGTGTGACACTGCTTCCTCTCAAAACTTTAATCAGTTCATCGGCTGTTTGAAATCTCTCCTCTACCTTGATTTTCATTCCTGTTAAAATGATGTGTTCAATTAAAGGGCTGAGGTCGGGGCGTAATTGACGAGGGGGAACTAGGGTTTCTGAAGATATTCTATCTGTGGCTTCTGCAGGAAGTTGACCGGTTAATAATTCATACATTGAGGCACAGAGAGCATAGATATCTGTAGCGGGATAGCGCTTGGCTTTGTAGCTGTATTGTTCGAGGGGTGCGTATCCCCGCGTTAGGGTGACGCTCATTTGTCTAGTTTGTCCGGCAATGAATTCTTTTGTTGCACCAAAATCAATCAGAATTGCTCTGTCTTGGCCATCTATCAGAATATTCTCTGGTTTTATATCTCGATGTAGCAATTTTGCCCCGTGAACGATTGTGAGTGCTGCTGATAGTTGCAGTAAGTAACGTTTCACTCGTTG
This sequence comes from Microcoleus sp. BM001215392, assembly GCF_036700185.1. Lineage (NCBI taxonomy): Bacteria > Bacillati > Cyanobacteriota > Cyanophyceae > Oscillatoriales > Microcoleaceae > Microcoleus > Microcoleus sp. BM001215392. Next base: position 9,855 of record NZ_JAUBOJ010000164.1, read on the forward strand.
CATAGGTAGCGGCCCCTCTTCTTCCAGGATTTTAGAAAGGGGTTTACCTGTAATGAAATCCATCACCACATAGGCGGTACTGTTTTCTTGAAAATAATCATACACTCTGACAATGTTTGGATGCTGACACTGAGATAAATATTGAGCTTCTGTTGCTACTTTCTTGAGTTGCCAGTCTTTATCTTTTGGAGTGACTGTGTGGGGCCAAACCACTGTGGTTCCCTGTCGGCTAGCTTTTTCTGGCCAGTTTTCTTTGATGGCGACAGTCCGAGAATTTACTAGGTCAATACCTCTGTAGGTAATGCCAAATCCACCTTCGCCAATTAAGGTTTCAATTTTATACTTTCCTTGCTGGAGGGAACTGCCAGCAGATAAGTAATAGCCAGATGTTTGCACGGAAAAAGGAGCACCGCAACTCATACAAGCTAGGGCATTTTCATGATTTTCTGTAGCACAATAAGGACAGATGATTGACATGACTAATATCTACTCCGATTGATTTAGTAACGGTTGTCTGGATGGCTGCTAAGTTCTAAGGCTAGAAGTGTGGCGTTGTCTGATGCTCCTCGCTGAAGGACGCAATTAATGACTTCATCAACTGCTGTTTGCAAAGTTTTGTTATGGGTAAAAAATTGAGCTATTTCTGGATTTGATACTAAATCCCATACGCCGTCGGAACATAGTAGCAAGATATCACCGTTTTCTAAGGCTAAAGATAGGTTTTGATCTGAACGGCTTAATTGTTGGACGTAGCCATCGCTTAATCTGCGTTTTGAGCCGATCGACTTTGTGAGCACATTGCGATCTGGGTGATCTAAACTTTCTTCTGGGGTGATTTGACCGCTGGCTACCAGCATGGCTACCAGCGAATGGTCTTCGCTTAATTGGCGTATTTCTCCTTGTCTGAAAAGATATATGCGACTATCTCCAACATGGGCGATCGCCAAATCTCCTCCCACTGCTAAAGTGATACTTAATGTGGTTCCGCCGTCCCGCACATGAGTAGCTACAGATTCATTGGCTTTCTGCACTAATGAAACCAGCCATGCAGCTTTTTGTTCTATAGTGTTGAATTCAGCAGGAATGGGTTCTTCTAGGACTGTTTGAACTGCCAACTTACTAGCAACTTCGCCCTGAGACATTCCGCCCATGCCATCAGCAACAACTCCTAAGATGAGGGTTTCGGAATTGCTTAACTGCATTTGGCGGATGCCATAACTATCTTCATTTTGCAAGCGGCTGGTGGATAAACCTGTAGTCGATCGGCTGGCGACATTCCAGTGTATTTTAGTACCTTGTAAAGATTGCCTGGTTTCTACCAAGAGACTTAAGAGTTGAGACAAGGGAAAACGTTCTTCTGGTAAGGGTGAGAGAGCAATTTTTAGGAGTTGATAAATTCTGGGAATGGGGTTGATTTTAAGGTCGATTTGGTTGGTGGAGGAAAGGGGTTGTTTGTGAATGGCGTGATACAATAAGGCTCCTACTGTATAGCTGCTCATTGCTTCTTGGATGGGATGGCTGCCATAGGCGAGTTCGGGAGCGGCGTAGTTTTCTGACAAGCCCGATCGCAATTTTTCATTCAATGGATAAGCTCCTGTTAAATCAAAAAATTTGATTGGAGTTCCTAGTTCAATAAATTGGGGCAGGATTTGGACGAAACACCACCCACGCTGGTGAATATAGCGAAAGAATTGACAAACTTGACTGGTTATGAATAAGCAAGATTCTAAGGAGTTATCTTCTCCTAGCCAAGATTGTAAGGTTGTGTTGTCTTCAGGGAGATAGGTTAGTAGTAGTAGTTTGCGATCGCCCTCATCTGCACACATTTCCTCTTCTGGGTAACATTCCTCCTCTAAATACTCGGATTCTCCATTAGTTGCATCAGCAGTACAAGACTGAGGCGTTTCCACTACAGAAACCGGGTTTCCACTTAGTTCTCCCCGCTCCCTGAGCGTAGTCGAAGGGTCTAAAGGCTCAACTACCAGGTTTTTTAGGGAATCTGCTGGCTGCAACGAACTATCATCAACCCCACCAATTTCTGCGCCCCCATCCGTAAGTTTTGGATTGGTTTCATCAGTAGCATCTTCGGGGGCTACGACAGATTTTTCGTCATTTTGCTCTGCTTCATTGAAGATTGGCTCTGCTGAATTTGCCAAAGATTCTAGCTGGTCAAAATTTGTTTTTATTTCCGGCTTTTCTGGTTTCTGTGGCTGAGGATGTTCAACTGATCGCCAATCTACCTTGACAGAATCTTTGGTAGTCTTTGCCAGTAGTTCTCCAATCATTTTATAGCCACTCAAAACCTTCCTTAGTTCAACTTCTTGCTTTAATGCACCTTCGCAAGCACCGACACGCAACAATCCAAAATTGTTTGTTTTAGCAGTATCATCATCGGCTTGAATCTTCACTTTAAAGTAGTGAATTCCTGCTCTCAGTTGCCCCAAATAGGATAAAACCTCTAATTTGAAGTTATCGATGGAAAACTGAGTTTTTTCTTGAATTGCCAAAGTATTTGTCATAGGAGTAGGCAGTGATTTAGTTGTAGATTTTGGAAACAGATCGGGGGGTTCGGAAACCGGGTTTTTTACGAAAAATATTCGTTGCAGCCGGCAGATTCGATAAAAACCCGGTTTCTTTGGCGAAGTCGGTCAATCCTAATTAAGGACTTTGGAAGAGGAAGCGAATTTTGGCGATCGCAATTTCATCTCCACTATTCAAAATCTCAGGCATGGTAATTCTGGCATCGAATTTAGACTGACCTGCCCGTTTAATAAAAACACCATTAGTCGAGCCAAGATGATCCTTGATTTTCCACATTCCTCCTTCCTGATAAATTTCTGCGTGCTGGCGAGAAATAGTTTCGTCTCCCGGAAACCCTTCTAAGTCAACATCTACAGGCCCGGTATCTGAATCAAATTTGCCGATAACTGCATTGCTTCCATCTAGCAGAAATTCGCTTGTAGGCACGTTAGATTGTTTGGAAATCAGCCTCGCAGTTCCAGTGGAAGGTGTGAAAGTAGGGGGAATTGGTGGCGGAGGAGAAATTGGGTCTGGCAGAACCACAGTAGGGGCTGAAGATGACGATACAGGTGGAGTAAAAGGGGCGTTAACAGGGGCACTTACAGGCGGTGCGCTGGGCGATCCTAGTTCATAGCCACAAGCATCGCAAAATTCTGCATCACTGGCGTTGTCATAATTACAGGCGGGGCAAGTAATTGTCATGGTTTTAGTTCCTTTGTTTGTAAGTGGGGGGTGGGAATTTGTAAGTGTGAGATTGGACTAGGCGGTTCCTGAGCGTAGTCGAAGGGCGGTTCCTGAGCGTAGTCGAAGGATAGGGTTTCGACTTCGCGGTTCCTGAGCGTAGTCGAAGGGTAGGGTTTCGACTACGCTCAACCAACTGGATAGGGTTTCGACTACGCTCAACCAACTGGGTAATTCCTGTCTAGGTTCCTGATAGCTTCCGAATTTGTTCTTCCGAAAGCTCGTTATTGATATCTCCGCCCCATTTGACGGTTTTACCTTTGGAACCCATTTTGACGGTTTTGCGAGTTCCATCGGAAATTCTGCGGGTTTTTCGCAACTCGTCTTGAGCTTGATTGAGAGATTGAGTCATAGCATCATTGCCAATTCTTACAGTCATGCGGCGGGCAGTTTCTAGCAATTCTTCCGCTTTTTGAGGATTGCTTTCAGCAATGCGAGTAGCATCACCAACAAGTTGGGAAATATTGCACTGTTGTACATAAACCATTACCTCTTGATCGAGTTGGGCTGCTACTTGTCCGGCGACAAATTGTACGAGTAGATTGGCAGGGGGCAATTCACCGCGTCGGTTTTGTCCTGGTACATCGTAGGTTAGGCCAAGTTGGGCAATTCTGACGCGGGAGGCGGCGCGACTTTCCATGCTGAATTCTAAGATGAAAACGGTTTCATCGTTTCCTACAGCATTGCCAATGGGATAGGGGTCTTGAGTGAGAGAAAATTCGGCTTGAGAGGGATAGGCGCGGACAATGCGAGTCAGTTTTACTCCTTTTACTGTTTTCACAGTTAAGGCTAAGTTGGTGATGACTTCTTGTTGCGCTTGGGTGAATTCTTGAATGATTGTATCTGGCAGTTTGCTAATGGAAACTGCTGTACCGCCTGGGTTTTCTTCCGCAACAATATGAAGCGGAATTCCGCCAGTGGTGTCGCTGAGATAGGTGAGTAAGTTTTCGTTAAATTCTCCAACTCCTAATGCGGTAATGGGGGTATTATTGGAGGCGAATTCGCTGGCTATCGCCCTGCATACATCTTCGTCAAAGGTTTGACCGTCGGTGAATAGCAATGTGCGCCGGATGGTCATGTTTTGCCCGGAGAGCAAGCTTAATGCGCCGCGCAAACCCAATCCCATGCGCGTACCGCCGGAAAAATCCCGGAGTTGTTCGATCGCACTTTCTAACTGACTCGTTTGAGTAGCTGGAGTGAGTCCGATCAGGGTGGAAGCCGAGTCATCAAACTTGACAATGGCAATGCGATCGCTCGCACTAAGTTTCCCAGAATGAATCATTTTTTTTAGGGACTCAATCACAATACCTATCTTCGTTTCCCCTCCGGTGACTCCCATATACTCTTGACCATCCACCGTAAAGGTATTGCCAGTGGGTACGACATCACCGACGACAACTTCACGCATGGAACCGCTGGTATCAATTAAAAAAACAAAGGTTGTGGGCGGGCGCGTATTTGCTACTTCTTTTTTCGGCCACAGCTTCAACATTACAAATAGTTTTTGTTCTGAGGAATCGGCTGGTAAGAATTCGCGGTGGGGTGTGATTTGGACATTTAGCATTGTGTTTGCCTTGGGTAAATTATCTCACAGAATTGGAAATTTTTGCTGAATTTTTACTGATATCTGGCACTTTTGCGATCGAGCTGTGTCTAGCCTCCGATCCCCCCTAGCCCCCCTTAAAAAGGGGGGGACAAGAAGGTGCTGCGAAG
>NZ_JAUBOJ010000165.1:0-14740 GCF_036700185.1 Microcoleus sp. BM001215392
CTTCAGGTGTCGGCTACTTCCAACACCGAGCCAAGGGCAACCCCAACAACATCATCGAGCATTACATTGCCACCCCCGACGACATCACGCTGTTGCCTTTAGACGAGGCAATGCAAATTATTAACAAATTTGGGCTGACTGCTGCCAAATTGCACCTAATTTTTGCAGCTCACATTATGAGACAAGAAGAGCCGTGGAAAAGCTTATTCACTCTCGAAGGCAGTGATTTAATCAAGGAAATGGGGTGGGACAAACGCACAGACTTGCCAGTCTCTCAAAAACTGAATGAAATAGCTAAAACTGCGTATGCTCTAGGTTGCTTAGCAATCAAAGCCATATGGATTGAAGGCAAACACAAAAAAGGTGGAATTAGAGCCAGCGTTGACACCTCGCGAATGTGGAATGTTCAAATTCAGTTAACAGGTCAGCAGAATCTAGAGGGCAAAATAGAAGATCCTGATGAAGTCTACATCACCGTCCAACCAGGACTCTGGACTCATGCCTTCTTGAACAAAGCAGGTTGCTTCGCCAAGGAAGCCTTGTATCAGTTTGGCTATTTAGCTCAGGACATTCTCAAAATTGACGCCTACCATGATGAAATGGCTTTGCGCTTAGCACTTCATCTGACGATGGAAAGCCGATTCCACACCAGTGGCATTTACAAAGTGGAGACACTCCTACAAGCGCTATTGCCCCAAACGGTAATCGATCTAGCTCGGTCAGACCGCAAACAAACTTACAAGCTGACGAATAACTGGAATCGCAGCCTGGAAGTGCTGCTGAAACTCAAGCGAGGGTTTCAGATCGAGTTTGACCAAGACACTTACCCAGAGTGGCTGAGACCTGGTAGCAAGTCTCGAAAAAAAATAGGATACTTTGACACGCTGTTGGCAGCTAAAATCACCATCCATCCGCCAGCACCTATCCCCAAAATGCTGGCAACCAGGGCTGAACTCAAACAGGTTCAGCCGCGCCTGAAAGCATCTTCCAAGCCTAAACTGACAAGCAATGAGATAAAAGAAGCAAGGGTAGCCAAAGGTTGGAGTCAGGCACAATTAGCGGGTTGGCTAGGGATGTCGCAGCGTTATGTATCCATGCTGGAACGTGGAGAGCGAACCCCTGCACCAGAAGTGGAATCTCGAATCTGGCACCTACTAATCATCTCAGATTGACGTACTGTGATTGCGTTTCATCTCCAGTTTGAAAGACTGGGGTTCTCACACGAAGCGCCATAGGCTTCATCCAACTTGCTCTCATCAAGGTGCCACTACAGACCAACCCTTTCCCGGCTGGTTTTTTTTTATGCGAAGAATGCTCGGACTGTTCTGAAACTTGTTCTAAAAAAAATAGCTATTTAAAATTACCCTCAAATTCTTACTAGCTCTCGGTTTGACGGTTAGAACAAAACTTCTAGAATGCCGCGACAAAACCTCTAGAATGCCGCGACAAAACCTCTAGAATGCCGCGACACTTCATTTTTGAAACTCTTTCTACGTATGGTTTTCAGCTTTTAGAACAACTCTTATAAGTCTGATAAGACTTATCGGTAACTAGATCCCGCAACGATCGACCTGGCAAGATGGAAAAGACAGTCGCACACCCAACAAGCGTGCAAATGCAGCGCTGCGGAGCCCATGCTGCCTTCCTGTGGAAGGCGGCTGAAGAGCGCTTAATACCCCCTGCCCAATTAACAGCAGTCTCTTTCGTGTGGCTTGCGACTGCCACAATTCCTGACCTTTACATTTTTTACGTCGGAGGAAAAAATGGTTGTAACTACAACTACCTGGCACAAGCCGCCACTCGCTAGACACGCAGCAGTTTACGAAGCCCTAGCCGACATACTCGAAGGTGCTACTCCCAGCGCCATCAAACTCGCCCTCTACCTGTACAGAACCTGCATCGGTGGCAAACCAGAGGAAATCGACATCCATTGCATCCCCCTAGGCGAAAAACGAGCCACAAGAGCCCGCAACGGCAAACCTTACAGCCCCAACACGAGGCGGGCAGCCCTCAGACAGCTCGAAAAATTCGGCTTGGTCAAAATCCTCAAAAACTATGGGCGTGGCATTTTCCGCATAGCAGTACAGCACCTGGGCGAAGTTCGCCCCTTCATTCATACCCACCCAAAATTCCAAAAACTGAGCAATCAATCAAAAAATCAACGCCAACAGTCAAAAATTGAGCAAACAGAGGGTTTAAACCCTGATGGTGCCGTACTCCTTACAAAGGATAAAAAAGGACAGCAAAGCACTGAAAATGTTGCTGCTGTTTTTTTAAATCTTTTTGAAGAAAAAGAAAATTTAGCAAAAGCAAATATAAAACCAAAAAATGTAGAACCAAAAGTTACTACTCAAGTCCAGACCAAAACCAGTCAGTCAAATGAAAATTTACAAGAAAAATTAGAAATTCTGGATGAGAATAAATGTTCCGCCCCAACGGCTGAATGTCTGAACACTAATTCAGATAAAATTCAAGCGATCGACGATGCGACAATACCTTGCAGTTCAGAACAAACAGGTTTGACCTCCGAACCCCCGCAAAAACTACCCACAAAACTCGACAGCCTCGACCATCAAAGAATCTCTGGCGCCGAACCAACAATAACCAACAAAGCTGTCCGGTTAAATCTTGAAACATCTTCCTTTGTTAATCCTGAAGTCGCTAAAATTGTCGAACCAGTTGTAATGCCCAATTCCAAAGCAACTGAAATTGCCGACCCTGATGTAACTGAAATTGCCGAAGCGGTTGCGATTGTCAATTCCAAAGCAACTGAAATTGTCGCAGAGGTTACAATTTCCACTTCTGAAGCGGTTGTAATTGCCAACGCTGATATAACTGAAATTGCCGAAGCGGTTGCGATTGCTAACTCGGAAACAACTGAAATTGTGGAAGTGGTTGCGATTTCCACTTCTGAAGCCGTTGTAATTGCCAGTCCTGATGTAACTGAAATTATCGAAGTGGTTGCAATTGTCAATTCCGAAACGACTGAAATTGCCGACCCTAATGCAATTGTTAACTCTGAAGCGGTTGCAATTACCAACCCCGATGCAACTCAGATTGTCGAGATAGTTATGCAAGCCACAGGAGGGATGAATCCCGAATTGAGAGTTTGCGTCCTCCAGTACAACTTAGAGGAAATCCAAGCAGCCGTAAACCTGCTGCAAATCAGAAGCCAAACAAAGCAAATATCTAACCCTTCTGGATGGATCGTTGACTGTTTGCGAGGTCGTTGGTGGGAACAAACTAACGGTTTTCCAAACTCGAACCCAGCAAATGTTGTTTCGTCTCCAGCTTCAACAGGCTCCTCTCCAGTTCCAAAAAATTCTCCTTCTGCACATACAACAAGAATAACTGAGGATTATGTTGACCCTCACTATATGCCATTAAAAACTCACCAAAAGTTATTCAAACAGTTCCAAGAACTAGGCGAAGAAGCTTTCGCATCGCTAGGTATTCAGCAGCAAGTTTACTTGCAGTGGATACAGCGATTTCCTCAGAAAGCAAAACAAATTCTGAGCAAATTGTCTACTACTTAGCTATTTATATATAGCCTTGTTCAGAAAGATGAGGTACTCATGGGCATAGGGCATAGGGCATAGGACTCCGTGGGTATACCTCACTTTTTTGAGAAAGGCCATAGCTCAATACGGTTTACTTAGCGCTTTTTTAGGAATTTCATCTGACGATTTTCTAGGCAATATAGACATTTTTTGCAACTCAGATTCTTCTTAAGTAAACCGTATTGGGCCATAGCTAAATTGTGAAAACAGTGATTATCCAACCTATCTAGACAGCTTTTAATCCTTTACACAACTTTTTCGAGGCGTTGCTTAATCAGGGTATGAAAATGGATAACTTGAAAAATCAGCTATATTGACTGACTCGCTTGCTTCATTTTTTCACATTGAGTTGTTCATACATTAAATCAGCAACGCCCTTTTCCCACAGTTCAATTAGCAACAAAATCAAAGGAGAATACCAGACATGGCAGTCAGTTTAGTTGACAAAATTATGCCGAGCAATATTGATGCAGAGGAAGCAGTTTTAGGCGGAATTCTGATCGATCCAATTGCCATTAAAAGAGTCGCAAATATTCTACATCCCGAAGCATTGGCAATTACAGTTCACCAACATATTTATCGGGCCGCTTTAGCGCTGCACTCTCTAGATCAGCCCACAGATTTGATGAACATCACTACCTTCCTTGACAACCACAACCTGCTGGAAGTAGTAGGAGGTCTAACCAAACTGGCAATGCTCGTAGACCGGACTGTTTCAGCCGTCAACATCGACCAATATGCTTTGCTAGTTGTGGACAAGTTTGTCCGGCGCGAACTCATCAAAGCTGGTAATGACATCGTACAGCTTGGCTACGCAACTTCCAGCGAATTAGGTGCGATACTAAATAAAGCCGAGGAAAAGATTTTTGCCCTCAATAAGTACAAAGAAGAGCGACAAAAAGCTATTCAGCCTCTCTCGGAATACTGCGGGGAGCTTTGGCGATATCTAGATGAAATTGAGGAAGAGCGCTTGAAGACTGCTAACTACTTTCCTGGAATCAGCACAGGGTTTTACGACCTCGACGACCTACTGGGAGGGGGATTTTACCGAGGTGAATTGATTGTCATAGGAGGTCGCCCCGGCAGCGGCAAAACAGCTTTGGCCTGTGCCCTTGGCTACAACATTGCTTCCCTTCCCACGAACGGTCGAGTTTTGATGTTTTCGATGGAAATGCCAGGTCGGGACTTGGCAGCGCGACTAATAGCACTTGAGAGTGGGGTGTCGGTGAAAGATATCAGGAAAGTTAACCTAGCTGGTAAGTACGAAGTGCTAGCTTCGGCTTTAGGGAAAGTTAGCGATGCTGATTTTTGGATAGACGAAAGTTTGGAACCATCTCCCTTGGAGATTCGTTCCAGAGTTAGGGAATTTGTTTGTGAGCGTGGCCCCTTGGGTTTGGTAATTGTTGATTACTTGCAATTGATGGTCAATTCGGCGGATGAAAATGTTGTCAATAAAATCAGCGAAATTACGCGGCAGATGAAGATTTTAGCTCGCGAGGTTGATGTACCTGTTTTGTTGCTTTCTCAACTTAATCGGGGGGTAGAGGCTCGCACGAATAAACGTCCGAGTTTATCGGATTTGCGTGGCTCTGGTGGAATTGAACAGGATGCCGATGTTGTGCTTGGAGTTTACAGGGACGATTATTACAATCCTGATTCTCCCGATCGGGGAACGGCTGAAATTATTGGGTTGAAAGGACGGAATAGCGGAACGGGAACGGTTAAGTTGCTGTTTGATGCTGAATGCTGTCGGTTTCGGAATATCTATAAACTCGGGCAATTGGCAAGGTGACAAAACCTCTGAACCCACATTCCGCACCCTAATCTGTCACAATCAATTTTTTCATGATTTTGCAAACAAATTAAGTTACTTTTTATACCACAGATTGGGAAATCAATTTGGCGCTTACCAGTCGAAAATGCTCAAATGTCTAAAATTAGTAGTGTGACACTTGAGAGTGCGGAATGTGGGCTTCAACGAGTGTGGAAGTAGTTTACTTAGAGTTTTGGGCGATCGCATTTTGCTTCAAAACAGCTTCAATTTCCGCTAACTTCTGACGCAAAACCTCCTGTAATTCCACAAGTTGCTCAACTTCAGACTCCTCTAATACTTGTGGTGACAACTTCTTCAAATTCCCAGCAGCCAGTCTAACCTGCTTGAGTTGCTGAGCCGAAGCTGGAAACTTAGCGAGATTAGAATTGATAATTTCCTTCACCAATTTACGTGTTTGAGCAGCCGACAATTTCTCGGCACAAACTTGGTTAGTTGCCTTAACTCGAATGGACTCCGCCTCTTCTGGTAAAACTCCCAAATTCTTAGCAGAGAGTTTAGACAGAGCCATAGCGTGAACCCCCTTGAGTCCGCTCCGAATCGCCAGTTTTAGATCCGGCGCGATTGATAACATGGGAAAAATATTGGCATCAATTGAAGCCGGGTTGAGTTGCAAATCCAGTAAACCCTCCAATACAGTTCGCTCAAGTGAGTCTAAGTCTAAAACTCCCAAACCCTGCTGTTGTTCTTCAGGTGTTGCCCTCACCAACTCGGAAACCAAATTCATGCGCTTTTGCACGTTCAGCCGTCGTACAGCAGTCGAGAGAATGCGGGGGATATTTGCAGGTTCTAAGTCCGAAGAAGCAGTTAACTCGCGGACAATAGCCTCAGCTTTGTCCAGAGGGTTGAGGTCTTCTCTATGTAAAGAAGTAAGTAACGCCTTGCGGTGCAGAGATGCTGGCTCTGGAATAATCACAGCTTCCAGAGCTTGCCAGCCCAAATTTTTAGCACTACGCCAGCGTCGCTCTCCGTCGAAGATTACCAACTCTCCCCGCTGAATTAAGATGATGGGTTCTAACTGCCCGTCGCTCTTGAGGGAGCGCGACATTGATTCGATGCTAGAAGGTAAAAATGTCTGCCTGGGCTGTTCGGGATTGGGTAAAATCTGATCGAGGGGAACTGAGAGAACCCCTCCTGCAACTTGCAATTGCTCTCGCAGAGCAGCTAGCTGCGCTTCAAGTTCGGCCGCACCGGACTTTCGCAGCTCTTCAACTTCGGCTCTTAATTTCTGGATTTCTTCCTCAGCCTCGGATAGCTGCATCGACTGCTTAGCTGCTGAAAAATAACTTGTCAAGTCGGGAGTTTTACGGGCGGCCATAGGGATTTAAGATTTTTGATTGGGAGTCAACAAAAGAAAGTTTGCTTTATTTACAAAAGCAATAAGTTTGCTTTAGTCAGGAGTCAGGAGTTAGGAGTCAGAACTCGGCAGTCAGAAGTCAGGAGTCAGAAGTTAGGACTCGGTAGTCAGGAGTTAGGAGTCAGGAGTCAGAACTCGGCATTCAGAAATTAGGAATCAGGAGTCAGAACTTGGCATTCAGAAATTAGGAGTCAGGAGTCAGAACTCGGCAGTTAGAAATTAGGAGTCAGGAGTCAGAACTCGGCAGTCAGAAATTAGGAGTCAGGAGTCAGAACTCGGCAGTCAGAAGTCAACAGTCAGAAGTAAAACGTTTGCATATCAAAAATTTCAGCAATTATCAATGTCCGGCGCTGCTTAAATGGTTGCTATACCCTGGCGGTTTTTTCGGCTTTGGTTGGCTTGGGATAGCCTGTGCGTAAGTTCTGCTACTTCTTCTTTTTAGTCTTTTGGTTGTCTGCTGAAGTAACTTTATTTGGCATCAAACTAGCTACGTGCTTAACAATTTCCTTGAAGTCGCCCAAGGCAGGATGAAGGGGGCGATAAATGTGTAAAGGCAATCCCTGCCCGCTGGCGTTGATAAATTCTGCACTGTCCCGAATCGCGGGGAAAGTGCGGATATTCATCTGCTCTAATTGAGCTGGCAAAGACTCTAAAAGTTGTCGGTGGGTGGCTCGTTTTGCATCGTATTGGTTAGGTACAAACCCAATAATTTCTGGCTGGGGCTTGAGGCGCAAGTGCTTGCAATGATGGTAGTACCATTCCAATAAGTGAGCCGCGCCCTGAATGGATTTTGGTTCTAACTGTACTGGCACTGCTATGTGAGTGGCGGCAGCTAGCGCCATTAGGGGCAAAGGGCCTAACGTGGCGGGGCAATCAAAGATTATCAGGTCGTGTTCTAGGGGATAGTCGCTCAGGCAATCGCTCAGAAGGTAAGCACCGCGTTTGTGCAAAACTAACTCATCTGCTGTTTGTGTCAGAGTCATTCCACCCTGGCAAACTGTTACATTATTCGTGTGGGAGGTCCAGCTAGGAGTGAGGGGCCAAGAGCCATTGAAGCCGTCTCGGAGCACGGCGGACAGCGTGTGTTCAGGTTCTGGTGGCATTAGCCCGCAAAAAAGGGTCTGCGAGCCTTGGGGATCTAAATCCATGAGGGCTACCTGGAAACCTTTCAAACCTAGTTCGTAGGCGAGATGGACTGAAAGTGTGGTTTTGCCACTACCTCCAGCATTGCTGATGACTGCTAGTCGAATTTGCATGGTGTTGAATGAAGTAAGTGATTTAAAGATTGTAGAGCGATCGGGTAAGTCATATATCGATATATGAGAAAATTTGCGATAACCAGATTCAGATACTAAGCTGTTGTGCATCTAGATTGTCTGTGGTATTGGAGGGGGAGAGGGGGGAGAGTCCGATGGGGAGGGGATTTGACGACTTTCGATCTGGGAGCGAAATATACAATTTAAATGCAGTACAGCTTATTCAGATGTGGGTTTTAGCCGATCGACCTTAAAAGCGAATTAGAGACAAGATTGGCAAACACGGCTCGGCTTAAAAACCTAAAACTTGAGCTTGCCTAAATGGAAGGAACGATGCGTGTAAAACAGGTGTTGCCGGAGCAAAATCTCAACTAGGCATAGGGCAACTATTCGTTGATCGTCTTGAGTTAGAGTTTAGCGATCGTCTTAAGTTAGAGTTCGGCGATCGTCTTGAGTTAGAGTTTGGCGATCGTCTTAAGTTAGAGTTTAGCGATCGTCCTTGATTCGGCTTAAAGTTCTAAATTCGCATTTTTCTGCTTTCCAAGTCGATCGTACACCGTGGCTTGCAACAAATTAGAGAAGTCAGCCAACTGTTGCAACTCGGTCTTTGCGAGTTTTGCGATCGACCGTGTAAAATCCGTGCGTGAGGCTTGTAAATTAAACCCGTGCTGGTTTTTAATTTCTATGCAGCCGTTTTGAACTCGGAACTGCCATTCTGAGCCTATGACCTCGTTGGTTTTTAGATCCGCTTGCAAACAATTCGCCAGAACGAAGCAGCAGCCGGCTAACTGGGAGAGCAGAGCAACTTTTTCTTCCTCTGCAATCCATGCTGCTTTTTCAGCAACCAGTTCTTTCTCGACTTGTTCCCTATAATTTTGAGCGAGGATAGCTTTTTCTCGTTCGAGTTCTTGTTGTGTTACAGCCCTTTGCCGTTCTGCAAGCATCTGGTTGATGGCGTCAGAACCGGGCTGTAGCAAAGCAATTGACCTAGACCTGTAATTGGTGGCAGTCTCGAATGGTTCTGGTGAGGGCAGCCACAAGTTTAAATCCAATACAGTTTCTTGCGAGTTCACAGCAGTGTAATACTGTCGGATTTTTTGATGCCGTGCCGGCGAGAATTTGATGCCACGTTCGATGCCCAAGTCGGCAACGGCTGCGGCATAGCTGTCTTGAAGTTTGCTCAAGCTACTTCTTGTTCCTCCAAACTCCGTACTTCTGTAGCTCAGTTTTCCCTCATTGTTGATAGGTACCCAGAGACAGTGGATGTGGGGAGTGGCTTCATCGAGGTGCAGGGCTGTTTGAAGGATGTTGCTCCCTATGTGTTCTTCGAGCCAGTTAGTTGAAGCTTCTGTCCATAGAACCAATTGTTTTTGCTGCCAGTACCCGTAGTTTTCCGGGCAAGAGGGTCTGAAGTAGCTGGGAGAAGCCCCTAGCAGGATGTCTCCGGCAATTACTGCATTTTTTCTGATTTTTTGAGAGCCAATTTTTACTTGCGCTAGTTCTATGACAGCTTCGGGCGAAGTCTGACCTTGCAAGATTTCAACAGTCTTGTTTTCGTCAGCATTGGGTACGGTTGTGGTTCGGCTGTTATGTCTGGCCGCTGTTCTCAAACATTCGATCGATTTAAGTTTTCCAACTCTCAAAATAGCTTGTGGTGTACGAAACATGGCGGTGTCCTCGCCTCCCAAGTTTTGCTTTTGACTTATACTTTTGACAATCCCTGGTTAAAAGATGCCTTCAAGGTCGATCGTTTTTATGGTGGTATCCTGACCTCCCAAGTTATGCTTTTGACAGTCCCTGGTTAAAGAATGCCTTCAAGGTCGATCGTTTTTATGGTGGTATCCTGACCTCTCAAGTTATGCTTTTGACACTCCCTGGTTAAAGAATGCCTTCAAGGTCGATCGTTTTTATGATGGTGTCCTGACCTCGCAAGTTTTGTTCTTGACTTATTCTTCTGACACTCTCTGGTTAAAGAATGCCTTCAAAGTCGATCGTTTTTTGGGTGTTGCTAAATATTGTAGGTGCAGCGAACTCGAACCAGAGAAGTTCTTAGAGTTTATCGTAACAAGCATCATAGTCGATCCTGACTTAAAGCCACAAAAATAATTGCGATCGCCAACAGCAAGCCGAACACGCTTATTGGTTACAACTGGCTTGCTTAGACTGATTTACCTCGGTTTTTGGGTTCTCCATTTTGGTCGAAAAAACAGAGATTTCGATGCCCCCAGGTATTCCGTAACTAAGATAGTAAAAAACGGTGTAATGCGGAGTAAGTAAAGACGTGCAAGTTTTGCATCCATGCCCCCCTGTAGCATAGGTCTGTATCTGGGTTTGGGGCAAGGTTTGCTTCCTATTTAATGCAACTTTTTACGATCTAAAAACTCCTGTAATCCTTATCCTGTATGAATTTTGTATAAATAGACTAAAATGGATCCAAGTGTAACGTTAATAGACATAAGTATAAAGTTCGCAGACGAAAATGAGATGAAACTGTACAAAAATGAACGAACTGCGAACGAATGTTGTCACGTCAAGTTTGGTGTAGTTTTAGTATTTGTAAATCCAGTTTGGTTGCAGTTTCGTAGCGTTCAATTGTAGTAAAATCTAATTTGGTTGGTACTACGCATCGGTATCATTAAGCACATTTTTTAGAAAAATTCTGCAAATTATTGAGCGAGAAACCGTAGTTTTTCAAGCCGGGAGATACTCTTGCTAGTAATCAACTGATATTGCCAGCCTTTCAATTGTTTGCAAGACCAAGCGAGCGCGACCTGAATTTCGAGCAGCGGGCGAGAGGAAAGCAGGCGCGATTTCGCACAAATTTTCAAGTTCAGCTCGAAACCATTCTGATAAAAACGCTTTTACTTCCCCATTAGCTTGCTGCACTTCCTCGAACAAATTAGAACGCCCGTCAAGCACTGCCACGATGTCTTCAATATCGGAACTAAAATAAAAGTTATCCCCACCTCTACCCGTGAAAGCTTCTATTTTAGAGGCGAGGAGGTAAGGCGTTGAAAAAATTAGGATTTGCCTACCACTTGGAAGTTGGTAGTAAATAGAATTAGCAATACCTGGCTTGTACCAGCGGTTGGAAAACCCTAGCACTGATTCATCACACGGCATGACATCAATGGAAATGCCCTCGTATTGCCAGCGACATAGGGGTGCGCCTGATTCTGTCGTCTCTTGAAGTCCAAGGATTCGCAACAAGTTTGAGAAGTGGTAATATTCAGCTTTAGATGTGATTTCGACAACACAATCAACATCATCGGTAGGTCGAATGTCAGGAGCTGCCACTTCATCCAGATAGAGAGATATCGTTGCTCCTCCTGTGAAGACGATGGTAACGGGTACTTGAGAGAGTACCCGGGCGGCTGTTTCCAGCATGAATATCTGCTGATTCATAGAGTGACGATCCTTTTTTCAAGTTCGCTAGTGGCTAAACGTTGCTCTCTCACCCGACCAACTCGAATAGCGTCAATCAAGCTGAGTAAGGCATAAAGTTTTGGATCGTTCTTGGCAGCTTGGGGGACTGAACGGTACAGAGGCGCGATTGCTTGCCCTCTCACGACACCATCAGGGTCTGGCCAGACATAAACCTCGGATGGTGAGGCAACCAGCTTGCTTTTTAAGGGTTCAGCAGAATGTGCTGTTGGCAGTCCTCGCGAGAGGGGGCCTGGTTGGGCGTAGAATACATAGCGCAGCCCGTGAACCAAGAATTCCAACACCGCTTGTTTCAAAATTTTTCGCTGGGAGCCATAATAGAGGCCAGCAGCTTCACATCGCTCAAGGGCAGCATGAACTTCTGAAGCACTCATGCCCAAGCTTTGAGCGAGAGAACTGTATGTCCAGCTCGTTGAATCCCAACTGTGGACTTTGAGTATTGCAAGGATATCTTGCGGTTTTAGCATAGCGGGTGAGCGATCGGTACGCCTCTAATCGTTTAAAAATTGGACATTAGTTGACAAAGAGGCCTAGTAGTTTAGGTTGAGACTTAACCGGGCTGTCTAAACCATGGATTTGTCTGGATTGTCCAGTCAGTGTCAAGTGCTTCGTGGATAGCTTTGTTCTTTCATTCTACATTCGCGAATAGCGAATAAAACAGGTTTCGTTCAGTATGCGACATTTTCACTGGTTGGGCTGAATATAGCGATCGACCTAGCCAGGAAATTTCTCGCTCAAACTTTTCTCGAAATAATACTGACACCAAAATTCTGCTACTTCCAACAACATGGGTACGGATTCAGCCACGATACCCGAACCAGACTGCAATCCATAGCCTTCTACATATTCTCTAGCTAGTTTGTAAGCCCAATAGGGAAAATCTGTCTCTACAAAACAGCGCAGTGCATACTCTAACTTGAGTAAATCTCCACTGCGGACAAAGCGCACCGTTGTCCATCTAAAGTTACGGTAGTCATCCCCTTGCACCCCATCAATGTCTTTCAATAAGTTTCTGAGTGATTGCCGAATTTCAGAACTAGGATTTTCTAGGTAGCTTTGCATTAGCAAGATTGCCTCATCCACTAATTGTTGTTGCTGTGTCCATTCTTCACTGGTGAAATGTTCGGGACAAGTTGCTTGATTTATCTGCTGTTGCACCCGTTGGGCAATGTAAAGTGCAAACTTTTGGGCAGCAACTTCATCGGTGCACAGACTTTTGATACTCGTCAGCCTAGTTATCGGTATGGCAAATCGAGCTTTTTCAACTTCCTTGGTGGCTTGAATCCACTTTTTGATTTTATTGGCAGTAGCACGTTCTTTGTTTTGTTTCATTCACCGTAAATTTCTTTTAGTACAACTGCCAATCCCGCATCTAGGTCTTGCAGTGCTTCATCTAGGCTCTCATAGCTATCTTTTCCGAACCACAGCATTCCACCACAATCGATCGCTCGCACAAAAGATGTTAAAGGACTCTCGGCCTGATCGCCGATTTCAATCCAGCCTTCATGTTCGTATACCCAACGGGCGATGTTGGGGTACATCTGTTCCAACGAAAATTTCATCTGAACTCGCTTGCCTCCCGTGTCTGCGTCCTCACGATAACGTCAGGCTTCAAACCCCGATTTAATTTCAATCCTGATGAAACGCAGTATATCAAAGAATGAGCTGATATTCAAAAAATAGATAGAGTTGGTGAGTCCCGGATTGTATTAGTTTTTGTTGCAAACTTCTTTGATAAGTTGATACTCGGCATCATATCTAGGCGTAAATGAAGTTTGCCACCACGCTCCTGCTTTTTTGACAGTACCTTGTTTGTCAGTCAAAATGTAGTTAGTAGGACGAATCATAGAGGTTGGACAGTAAACTCTAAAATCTGCTTTCAATCTATCTCCATCCGAATACACTAAAGTAGTTGAAGCAAGATATAGATCTGGCTTATCAAGCAGCTTAATCGAAATTTGAGCAGGTGGGACAGCAGTTGGCTTGGGTAAAGTTACTGTTGGTGTTGGTGGATAAATTGGTAATGGTTCTGGTGGAGTTGGTGTCGGTGGATAATTTGGCGATGGTTGTGGTTGAAATGTAGCTATCGGAGATGGAGGAATTGGTGATGGTTGTGGTTGAGGTGTAACTATTGGTGTTGGAACAATTGGTGATGGTTGTGGTTGAGGTGTAACAGTCGGAGATGAAGAAATTGGTGATGGTTGTGCTGATATAACATTTGGTGATTTCGGAGTAACGGGAGTTTTGGTAGCAGTAAGAGATTCTTGTACTGATGAAGGAGACTTAGAAGGCTGCGGTGATGAAACTATTGGTGGAGTAGAGGCAATTGGAGTCGATGGTGCATTTGAAATCGGTGATTGTTCAGATGGTTTGGTTATCCAAAATCCTGCAATAATAGCCGTTGCAATGAAACTACCGAGTAACAAAGTTTGTTGAATATTCCCAAGTTTAGAGGGAGCTGCGGAAATAACTGTTGGTTGTTGAATGTTCTCAGGAATATCTGCTATGGTAGGACGAATGATTTGATGAACCTGAGATGTTTTTGATTCCAATGCTTGCAGCATTTCTTGTGCTGTAGCGTATCGATCGCAACTATGAGCAGAAATTGCCTTATCTAAAACAACGGCTAACGTAGGGCTAACTTGGGGAACATATTGCTTCCAAAGAATTTCACCTGTATAGTTATTAGTTTCTATATCCTGTGGCTGTTTGCCTGTCAGTAAATAAATAGCGGTTAATCCAGTAGCGAATAGGTCACTACTATAAACTGGTCGTCCAGCCGCTTGTTCAGAAGACATAAACCCACGAGTGCCGATCGCAATTGAAGTCTGTGGACTTCCCGAAGAACTCATGGTAGTAGCTATTGCCTCTTTCACAGCACCAAAATCTATCAACACAGGCTTTTGGTCGGATTGTCTAATAATTATATTGTCTGGTTTAATATCCCGATGAATAATGTGTTTTTGATGAACGTAATCTAAAATAGGTAAAAAATTAACTAAAAAGTCTTTGACATAACTCTCGCTGAAACTGGATTGTGATTGGATTGTATCTGTGAGAGTCATGCCCTCTATTAGCTCTTGAACGAGATAGAAGTCATTGTTTTCTTCAAAATAAGCATAAAGTGTAGGAATGCGATCGCTGTGGCTACCCAAATCTTCCAAAATCGCGGCTTCCCGTTGAAAGCGCTCTTTGATTAGTGGATAGATTTGGGGATGGTGAGAAACTGGGTGGAGTTTTTTAACTACACACCGCCGTCCTGATGGCATTTGGGTATCTTCTGCGAGGAATG
>NZ_JAUBOJ010000166.1:0-14610 GCF_036700185.1 Microcoleus sp. BM001215392
GTCAACAGTCAACAGTCAACAGTCAACAGTCAACAGTCAACAGTCAACAGTCAACTAATCATTGCGAGTCAAACCCTGAAGGCTAACTTGCAAAACCGACAAACCCAAAATCAGCAAAAACAACACCAGGGCGATCGTACAAGCATAACCAATTTCCAAATCCTTAAAAGCGCGTTCGTAAAGATAATAAACAACAGTCTTAGAACTATTGCGAGGCCCGCCCTGAGTCATAATATAAACTTCTTCAAAAACCTTAGTAGCAGAAATCGCCGAAATCACCGCCACCAAAACCAAATAAGGCTTCATCAGCGGCACAGTAATATCCCAGTGTTTCCGCAAACCTTCCGAACCATCAATCGCAGCCGCCTCATAAAGTTCTGCCGGAATAGATTGCAGCCCAGCTAAATAAATTACCATGTAATAACCCAACCCTTTCCAGATAGTAACAGCCATCACACTAAAGATTGCCACCTTCGGATTAGCCAGCCAAGAAACCGGAGGTAAACCGAACAATTCTCCGAACTGATTCAGCAATCCAGTCTCAGCAAACAACCACTTCCAAGCAATCCCGGCGACAACCATCGAAATCACCGCCGGCGTGTAGTAGGCGGCGCGGAACCAGTTCATCCCCCGCAGCTTTTGATTGCACAAAATTGCCATTCCCAACGGTAGAACAACCAATACAGGCACAACACAGATTAGATAAAGCAGCGTATTGCTCATAGTTTGCCAAAAAGTGCGATCGCCCGACAACCGCTCAAAATTCTTCAAACCCACCCACTGCGGCGCTTGCGTCAAGTCATATTCGTAACTCGTAAAACTCAAATAAAAAGCTTGTAAAGCCGGCCACAAAACAGTCAAACTCAAAACAAACAAAGCCGGAAATAAAAATAAATAAGGTGTCGAATAGCGGCGGAAAAAATTCAAATACATAATAATTGGTAATTAGTCTTGGTTAATAATAAGACGGCGGTTGAAACCGCGTCTACACAAACGATGTCCGCCGACGCGGACGGTCGAAAACAACATAATTCCATTCGCCGTCCGATCTGTTTCTTCAACCGGCGTCCGGCTTGTTTTGTCTGTGTAGACGCGAATTCCATTCGCCGTCTTTCATTCGCCGTCTTCCATTCGCCGTCTCAATCGGTGCGCATTACACCCTACAAACAATACCTATTTAACCCCAGAAAACAAACCCTCCCAATCTCCCCCAGAAGCAGAATTTTCCCCCTCTTTCACCTCAAAAGTAACCTTACAAGCCTGCGGTTGTGACAAAGCTTGCACGCACAATTCCGCAATATCTTCGCGACTAACTTTACCCCGAATATTATCTCCTTGCTCGAAGATCAAAGCTTTGCCGCCCGGTTCTTCAGTCAAAGCACAAGGTCTGACAACAGTATAAGGTATGCCGCTCGATCGCACGCAATCCTCCCCTTTCAACTTCCAAGTCAAAATTCCCCCCAGCATATCATTCATTCTGACAGCCGGCGGTTCATCTTCCAAGATAAGTCCCGGGCGGCCCGGGCGAGTAACTCCCGCCGAACTCACCATCACAAATCGCGGCAAAGTCTGGCCGCCATCAGCCTTAATAGATTCTAATTCCAGTTGAAAAACACCCGGTGTAAATTTCGGATTCAGCGCGCCGTCATATTCAAACTTGCTCAGCATTAATTGAAAAGAATAAATACTGGTTGGGTCGAATTTCGCGCCCTCCTTAACCGTCTTGGCGCGGAATACTGGAATCAACTTATCGAAGGGAACTGCGATCGTAATCCAGGTATTGTACACAGTATCGAACGAATAGCAATAGCCAATGCCATCCCATTTAGCCTCGCTACGCACGATCAATTTGTAGCGCTTACCATCCCCTTTGACTCGCAGCAGGAGACCGCTAAACCCTGCGAGATTGACCGGAGGATCGAAGTTGCGGGTGCGCACCGAAGCAAAGCCGCCGGAGTTGGCGGTGGAAACATTGCCCGTGAATATGGCTGTACTGTCTGTGAGGACGATCGAACTTTCGCTAGTCCCGCCCATCACAACATCATCGAGAGCTCCCCAAGTTTCCTTTAAATCTTGCGTAGGTTTTGTGAAGTCAAAAATAACTTTTTCCCCTGCTTTAATTAGCTGACTGCGAACAGCTTGCACTAAATTATTCAGGCCTTTGTATTCCACAATTTCGGGAACATCCACAACTTCCGGCATATAAAACTTGATGCCTTGATAGTATTTTTCCCTGGTTGGCGTGTCTCCTTCTACAGGTTGAACTTTGGTGCCCGTGCAGCAGATAACTGCTTCCACGCCCTGGGTTACGCGCGGTGTTAGCGTCTCGGCGATAGTGATATCTCCCTCGACTAATTCGACATTTTTACCGAGAATTTCGGTTGCTCTTTTGGTATCTCTGACAAGACAGCGGACTTGATATCCCCGCTGTTGCAGCCGCTTGACAACTCGCTTTCCGACGCCGCCTGTGGCACCTGCTACCAGTATTAGTTTGGGTTTGTCTTTTTTGATGTTGCTGCTGCTTCCGAACAGTTGTTGCAGCCAGCTAATGCTGCCAATGAAGGGAATCACGCCGAAATAAGCCAAGGTTTTGACAAATCTGCCGGCATCCCATTGGGCGGTATTTTTTTCAGTCACAGTCGCTTCCTCAGAATTGGCTTAAATCTACTTATAGCAGTTGACAGTTGACAGTTGACAGTTGACAGTTATGGTATCCGAATCTAACCGTTTATAAAGCAAGGATTTTAGACTCTATTGATGAGCTATTGAAAGTCCTAACCGATGTGGCGGTTGCTATAGCTGCTTTTGTATTTTAATCGAATTTTAGATTTGTGCCTTTGGGCGATGTGCGGACTTTTTTTTACTTCACCGAGTAGCAGGGGTTTGAAGCCCTTACTCAGGTCGGCAGATTATGATAAGAACGGAGTTTAAATCTCCGTTCTTATCACTTCGCACTCATCTGTCAACTGTCAACTGTCAACTGTTTACAGTCGGTTTGAGATGAGTTTGGCTTAACGGAATCTCAATAATCACCTCGGTTCCCTCTCCAGGGGCTGAAATGCAGCTCAATTTGCCGCCGTGTTGTTCCACCACAATTTCGCGGCTAATTGCCAAACCTATCCCCGCACCTTTCCCCACCGGTTTTGTGGTAAAAAACGGCTCAAATATTTTCTGGCGAACTGTTTCAGCTAGGCCCCAAGCGTTGTCCTTGATCCGAACTGCTACGGCTGTTTTTTCCGGACAAATTTCAGTCACGATGCGAATTTGTCCGCTCTTGGCTGGCTCTGCTTCGTAGCCGGATAGCGGCGATAAATTTTTGTTTACAAAGGCATCTTCTAGAGCATCAATTGCATTTGTCAGTACATTCATAAACACTTGGTTGATTTGAACTGCGTAACACTCAACTAAAGGCAGAGAACCATATTCTTTTATCAGATGAATTGTGGGGCGATTCCCTACGGGATAGCTTTGCTTCACGGGCTTTGGTTTGAGTCGGTTGCTCAAAATCAGCAAAGCGCTGTCCAATCCGTCGTGAATGTCAACTGGTTTAATCTCTGCTTCGTCAATTCTAGAAAAGTTTCGCAGCGACTGAACAATCTCGCGAATGCGGTTAGCTCCTACTTTCATAGAACCCAACAACTTCGGCAAGTCTTCAACTATAAACTCTACTTCGGCTGCTTCTATTTCAGCTTGAATTTCCGGCGAAGGCGATGGGTAATGTTCCTCGTAAAGCTGCAATAAATTGATAAGTTTTTGACTGTATTCGTTAGCATAGCTAAGATTTCCGTAGATGAAGTTAATCGGGTTAGTCACTTCATAAGCTACCGCCGCTACCAACTGTCCTAAACTCGACATTCTTTCGCTCTGCACCAATTGAGTTTGCGCCCGCTGCAAATCCAACATCGCTGTTTTTAAATTTGCACTTTTTTCACGTTCTCTGGCGACTGATGCTTCTAGTGCTCTATTTAATTTTTCGAGTTTGTCTGCTTGGCGCAGCACGATATTGATCATGGCTTTTTTCAGTTGCAATGCAGCGTCTATTTCGCATTGTTTCCAGGGCAAAGATTTGCACCTCACATTTTCTTTCCACAGCTCGAACGATTTCCTAGGAGATAGTCTCTCGCTGCTATCTGCATTTATTTCAACTGGTTTGTTGGGGTTTCCTGCCCAGTTTACGGTCTTAATAACTTCCGGACGAAACCACAAAACATATATTTGTTGATTCGGAGATATTGCTATGGCTAAACACCCGCTAGCCGTGTCTTTGAATTCCTCAGCTTCTGGATAGTATTTGGTCAGCGAGTCTGTATAAAATATTTCTTTGGTTAGGTGTTTTTGCACCCATTTGGTTAAGTATTCGAGCGCTTCTCCCTGAGGTGTTTGCCCGACTCGATAGCAATTGTCTCCAAATATTATTGCTGCTCCCTGGGCGTTGACTGCTTCCAGCAAGTTATCCTGACATTTTCCCAACACTTCTGACAAGTTTTCGGAGGTTGATATATCTTCAAAAATCTTGGTTTGAATTGATTTCAAGTGTAGTTTGTAGTCGTAGTCTTCGTTGCCTTCTTTTGATTGCAGTTCTAAAGACATTACTTGTCCGATAAATTCGCAGGCGGCGCGCACTTCATAGTTTAGGTATTTGGGTGTATAGTTGTGACCAACAATCAATCCCCACAGTTTTTTATCTTTGATTAATGAAATTGATATTGTAGCTGTAACGCCCATATTTTGCAGATATTCTATATGAATGGGAGAGACGCTTCTCAACACGCTGAAACTGAGGTCAATGGGCTGTTTGGTAACAGGATTATTTGCTGGAATCACGGGTACTGGCTGATAATTAATATCTGGTATCAACCTCAACCAATTTAACGAATACAGCTTTCTTGCTTGTTTGGGAATATCTGTGCTGGGGTAGTTTAAACCAAGGAAAGGAGTCAGGTTTTCTGCTTTGTCTTCAGCGATTACAGCGCCGTTGCCTTCGGGATCGAATTGATAGACCATAACTCTATCAAACTCAGAAATTTTTCTGACTTCTTCAACTGTCTGCTGACATAATTCCTTGAGATTTTTAGCGTTTTGAATTTTGCTAAACGTGGCTCTTACTGAATGATAAAAGCTAAATACAGAAAGGTTTTCTTGGGTTGTAGCCAATTCTAACTCGACGATCAAAACTCCTTCTATTCGGTGGAGAATGCAGTCAAACTCTAAATCTTTTCCTGATTTTTGGAGAGATAGTTTGATGGGATTGACCGTTGTTAAGTTTTCATTTTCCAAACACCGATAAAGTTTTTTTAGCTGAGTTCCCTCGAAGAATAAGCTCAAATCTTGACCGATCGCACTTTTGGCATCGAATCCCAACAAATCTTGCGTATTTTCACTGACTTGCAGTATTTCTAGTTGAGGTTCTCGTACTACCAGGAGAACCCCGTGCGGCTGGATGTGCCCGGATATATGAATCGGCTCTCTGTCGCAGTTTGTCAAG
Source organism: Microcoleus sp. BM001215392 (assembly GCF_036700185.1). Classification (NCBI taxonomy): domain Bacteria; kingdom Bacillati; phylum Cyanobacteriota; class Cyanophyceae; order Oscillatoriales; family Microcoleaceae; genus Microcoleus; species Microcoleus sp. BM001215392. The sequence continues at coordinate 5,486 of NZ_JAUBOJ010000166.1, forward strand.
TCCACTTCTGCGAGTGCTGGGATTGTAATTTGTCGCTCCATTGTCTCTGCTTTCCGCTGTAAAATTTCGAGAGAGTTATCTATATTTTAGCTTTGAAGTCACATTGGCTTTTCTATCTCATATTGTTCGTTCGCATGGCGGCTCGCTGCCTCGATCGACAGCACTCAGGCATCATCCAAAAAATCAGCGAAGCGAAAATAATAGAGTGGAAAATCAGGCTACCCTTGTATTGCTGCAAGAAAAGGGCGCGAGCATCCTGGATGTGTTGGCGAACTCGACTCTTCTATACGATTTATCCCTAATGTTAATTATGGCAGCAATTGTTACCATTGTTCAAGTAATTTTAATAATTTTCCCCAAAATCAATATTTGTGGTAAGATTTTGAGACGGAGAAACAGGAGGATAAAAATGTGTCTCCAGAGCGGCAGATTGACGAAAATATTAAGTTAAGGTAAGGGTGACAAGATTTAAAAGTCAAGTCGCGTTAAGCTTTTTAAGTATATCCAACAGGCCCGACAATTAGAGTGATGCTCGACTTCAATACAGTTACTGAGTTCTCGCATAGCTACTGCATAGCTATCTGTGCCTTTTTAGTTCCGGCAAACTTGCTGACTACTTTGCAGACAGGGATTTTGACAGGACTAAACCGACCTCGAATGCAAGTTTGGGCGTCTGCCGTTGTGGCCGGCCTTTGGGCTACAGCAATGATCTTTCACGTTTTTACCTGGTTCGCGATCGGCGTAGTAATGCCTCCGACATACATCTTGCTAGCTATGGCGATCGCTTGTTTGGCTATCAATGTGTGGGCCCTGGGGCATCCTTCTAGCATGATGCAATTAATCCGAGTGGCGAGATCGGCTTTGAGACGAGGTTTAGAAGCAGCAAGAAGCAAGAAACAAGTTCGGCAGCGGATTTCCTAACAGATGTCACGGGTGTCACGGATGTCAAGCATACAATTTGAGCGCTCTCTCAAAGACTGCAAGGATCTTGCACGTTTTTACCGGGTTGGCGATCGGGGTAGTAAGGCCTCGGAGATACATCTTGCTAGTTATGGCGGTGCTGGGAATGCTATCAATGTCTGGGCCGTGGGGCATTTTTATAGGATGGTGCAATTAATCCTAGTGGCGAGATCGGCTTTGAGCCGAGGTTGAGAAGCAGCAAGTTCGGCCGAACTTGCAATGTACGGGATGTAACCGATACAATTTTAGCACTCTGGTAAAGCAGGAAGCAGAAACAAATTGGCATCGGGCAGTCTGAAATATGTCAGGGATAGTATTAGTTTTTGCTAAAGTTTTCCCTGGTTCCAAATATTAATTCGGAGTTGTGATTCGATCGCGCTTATTGCGGTTCGCGATCGCGACAATCTTCGGTTTCCGGGCCGCGGGGATGGAGGGCGCAGTTGAGCAGGTAGCCGCCGTCGCTTCTGCCGTAATAGTAGCGGCATCCAATGCAAATTACTGGAGGCGCGATCGCGCTTTGGTAAACCGGATAATCCGCACTCCCCAACAGCGAAAAATCTCGCTGAGTTTGAACAGTCCCGATCGTCGCCCCTGAGAGTTCGACAGCTTGGCGGATGTTTTCGATCCTGCTGTAAGGCGGCAGGTAAATGTCAATATAAACGCGGATGCCATCGCCTTCCTGCTCTTGGCGGGTAATAGTGCCTCCCAAGAGGACAACCCGTGAGGAAATAGCGGAGGAAAATTCCCCCAACGAATTGCAGTAACCCGAGAAAACATGAATGTGTTCGTCGGTAGTGGCTCTGACAGTCACGCGAGTGGGAATCAGCACTCTCAGGTAAGCGTCGAGCTCGTCAAAAACCGGTTCGGCGAGGGACAGCATCTGGTTGGCATCTTCGTGGTTGAGCCCAAAAGCCTTAGAAACCTTGTGTGCGAGCGCTGCTAAAATCTCGAAAACTTCGGTTAACAGCGATTGCAGCCTGCTATCAATGGCGATCGGACATTCTCTGATCAGTTTTAAATAATCCTCCAAACGGTGGGCTATGCGCTGAATGCTGCTAAATCCCAGCATAGCTGCTCCCCCTTTAATCGAGTGCGAGGCTCGGATGAGCTGGTGTATCCTTTGGGGAGCTTGCACGGGGTTTTGCAGGCCCTGCAAGCTTTGTTCGATGATTTGAATCTGTTCTGTGGCTTCTTCTAGAAAGTAGCCGATAATGCGCTGTAGTTGTTCTGGGAGCATACTTTTTTCTCCGAAAGGCACCCTAATTGCAGAATGTAGAAAGCAGAAAGTAAAAATCCTGATATTTTTGAATTTTGAGTCAATATTTAACTGACTGGTGATCTCAAACGGGCGTGGCATAGGTCAGGATACCGCAGTGCGAACCCTTTGGGTTCGACTCGGAATATGATGCAGATGCCACGGAAAACCATCTTATTTCTGCTCGATCTCTATCCTGCCTCATGATAGCGGCGGTGGCAAATATCGAACCAAAGAGGCTTGTTAAACTATAGATCGTGCTAAATATAGAATCAAAAAGGGCGATCGCTTGTTCAAACTCGCAACAGATTGTCAGCGAACTACCCACATTAAAAATTTCCCATACAAAATCTAGGGCAGGCATGGAGCCTACCCTAGAAAGCTGATAGTGCGCGAGGGAGCGCATTAGTATTGCCGATCGGGCGATCGATAGGGCAACAACGGCTATATCGATCGCATTTTCCTATTTAGCGACGGTTGCACCGACTTTGCCGGCGATCGCGCCTAAAGCGTTGCGGTTGGCTTGTAGAAGCGCGTTATTTTTCTGCACCATGCTGCCACTTAATTCTGGGGGAGCAGGCAGTTTAACGCCTAATTTTTCAGCAATCGCACGCACAATTTGTCGATTTCCCAACAATAATTGGTGGTTTTGTGCAGCTAAGTCACCGCCGCCCGCAGGGCCTGCTACGCTGGGTACAGTTGCGCCAACTTTGGTAGCGATACTGGTAAAAATAGCTCTGTTTTGCAAGATTAGCTGTTGGTTAACTTGCAAAGGATTGCTACCAGATGGTGCTGCATCGTTGCTGGCTGCTGCGCCTACTTTTGTAGCAATATTCTTAGCTGTTTGACCATTTTTCACTAGCAAATCGCGATTTTGCTGTATGAGTGTTTGTTCGTTAGCTTGGGCAACAATTGTAATATTTTCAACAGTAGCTGGTTGAACAATTTCCCCAACGCTGCCAAATAATCCAGATGTCAACAAACTTGCACTTAAACCAACAATTAATTTAGACATTTTTTTCGCTTTCGATATGTTTTTGCGTCATCTACTAAAAGAAAGATATCAATACTTTTTTTGGCAGTTTGTCAAAAATATTACATTTTGTGAAGATTTATGCAAAAAATGCAACACTTCATTGCAATTTTTACAATCCGAGACAGAAAGTAGGTTTTTATAGCAGTGGACAGTGGACAGTTGACAGTGGACAGTGGATAGTTGACAAGCGAAGATATTTGCTATCTTTTTTGGCTTTTGACTTGTTTACTAAGATTTTTGGGCTCCGAAAGTGGCGGTGGCCACCCCGAAGAGGAGCACTCCCGCACCTCCAAGTACCGCCTTGGCGGGCATTTCGCCGAACAACAAATAAGCCAAACAACTCGCCCCAACGGGTTCAAACAAGATGGCAAGAGTTACCAGAGTTGGGGAAATCTGCGCTACAGCCCAGTTTAAAATGGTGTGTCCGACTAATTGAGGCAAGGCGGCGGTTAATAAAATGTAAAAATATACAATGTTGGGATAGCCCGCATAACTGGTGCCGAAGGCGAGGGGTAGAGGTAGCAGGACGATCGCAGCAACAGTATAGGCGATCGCGATATAACCGCCAATTCCCAATCCCCGCCGTTGAGCTTCCCGGCCCAGCAACAGATACAAGCTGACAGCCCAGGAACCAGCTAGAGCAAGGAAATCGCCGAATAATTGAGTGTGGCCGGTATTGTCTGCGGCGCCGCTTCCGAGGGCGATCGCCAGGGAGCCAGCAAGGGCTATTGTAATGCCTGCGATCGACATTTTGCTGAGTTTTTCACCAAACCAGAAACGGGATAACAGCGCTACCCAGACGGGATTTGTGGTGACAAGGGCTGTGGAAGCTGCGATCGAAGTATAAGAAAGTGAGGTAATCCAGAGAGCAAAGTGCAGGGCGAGACACAAACCCGCAGCCGCAGCATAGCGCCGAGCTCCCGGTTGTAGGGCATTCCACTGAATTTTGGGCCAAGCCGGAAGCAGAATTAAAGCAGATAAAGTCAGGCGAGAAGCTGCGAGTACCAGGCTGAAACCGAAGCCGCCCGCGCCTGCTTTCAAGTTAGCCAGCCGAATTAAGATTGAGGAAGTTGAGACAGCTAAAACGCCGATAATTAATACAAGGGCGATCGACCAATTCGGCGATTGTTTCGGAAGATTCATTTTGGGGAATTGGGAATTGGGCAAACAGGGAAAATTTACCAAGCAATTTTCACATAATACTGAACACTTTCTGAAGACTTTCTCTTCTCTTTCCTTCTCCTCTCTTCCTTCGTGTCCTAGCGCTTACGCGCCGCTTCGCGTACTGCGTCTTCGCAGTTCGTTAAAAAAAGCCAGATCGCCATTCTTAAAAAATTCCCATATCCAAGAAATATTAATCTAGAGCGCGCCTAAAATTAGATAACCTCTGTTATAGTTTCAATACAGCAACAAACGAAGTCCCGACTTACAAATTATAACTATCCATGGCTCCTACAGTTTTGATTACAGGCGCTTCTCAAGGAAGCGGCAAAGCAACAGCACTGTTATTTGCCAGTAAAGGCTACGATGTCGTGATGGTGGCTCGGGAGCCCGAAAGATTGGCAGCAGCAGCGGCTCAGGTGCAGCGTGAAGGTACTTCGGCTGTGGCGATTGCGGGGGATGTTGGCGACCTTCAACAAGTGCGGGCGATCGTCCAAAAAGCCCTAGATGCCTGTGGAAACATTGATGTTTTGGTGAATAATGCTGGAATTTGTCTCGCAGGGGCGATCGAGCAAACCACCTCTGAAGATTGGCAGCAATTAATGAATACCAATTTTTGGGGCTGCGTTAACACAATTCAAGAACTTTTGCCACATTTTCTGCAACGAAAAACGGGTACAATCGTCAATGTTGGTTCCATTGGCGGCAAAATGCCCTTACCTCAAATGACTGCCTATTGCGCCAGCAAGTATGCAGTAACGGGTTTGACAGAAACTTTGCGACTGGAATTGGCGCCCCAAGGAATTCACGTTTGCGCGGTGCATCCGGGTTTGATTAACAGCGATTTTTTGGAAAGAGCTCAATTTCGCGATCGAGACAATCCCGCAGTCGAATTGCGACGCCAACAAATGAGTGAAATGCTGAAATCTCCCGCAGCAAGCCAGCCGGAAGATATTGCTAAAGCTATCTGGGATGCTGTCAAGAATCAGCGTGCAGAAGTTACTGTCGGGCCTGCCTTTTTGGCATCGGAAGCTTATCGCTTATTCCCCGGTTTAATGCAGTGGGCAATGGAAAACGGCAAGTTATAATTAGTCAGCAGTCAGCAGTCATTAGTCATTATTGATAGGGTGTGGATCAATTGCTTGGATCAAAAAAAAGACAAAAAATTCACCGAGCGACTGACCAGCAACAATATTTGTTGAGCCAACAAACCCAACCTCAAATATTGTACCAAAAATTTTTAGGAAATTGGTATTATTAGTATACGAGCAATTGCATTCATTGCCAGCGCTCAAAAAATCATCTGCGTCAATCTGTGTTTATCTGGCTTACATCTGCGGTTTCTGTATCAAGATCAGACTTATTTAATTCAACTCTAATAAGGTGCGCAGTGCGCACCCTACTACACCTACGAATTAAAGCAAAGAACTAGCATTAATCAAACGACCGGTTAAATCGGCTGGAGTCACATTCAACACAGTTCCTAACAAAGCATTGGTCAAACCGAATCTAATATTAGTCGCTTCCACGCGGCCGTTGCCATCGGGATCGAGACTTTGCTGCGAGATGCCGCCCTTGGCTAAGAAAGTGGTTCCCCCTGTTATGGTTGTAGGAGCGATCAGCAGTAGTCTCGGATCGGTAAAGCTATAACTTACCTGTTCAAAAGTGATATTACTGCTGGTAAATGCCGTACTAATGCCGATCGAATCGCTAGATTTGTCAAAGTCCACAATTACCGCATCAGGAAGTTCAAATCCCGCAGATTTGATGCCCGCTTGATCGACTCTAAAAACAAACACATCGCTGCCCGCACCTCCTTTATAAATATCGACATCTCTGTCGCCAATTAAAGTATCGTTCCCCTCACCGCCGACTAACAAATCAACACCTTGTCCGCCGCGCAGCAAATCATTTCCCACACCGCCATCAAGGAAATCGCTATTTCTATCTCCTGTCAAGAAATCGTTCCCGGCTTCTCCTAAAATATCGTCATCATCTTTGCCACCGTAAATAGAATCATTGCCGGCACCGCCTAAGAGACTGTCTTTACCATCGTTTCCGAAAATCTTTTCTGCATCTGATGAGCCCCTGACAGTATCATTGCCGCCCAGCATCCAAACTCCCCCAGGAAAACTGGCAAGTTGTCCGGGTGTAAGTGTAATATTTTCAGCAGTATTGTCTCCTACCAAACGAGAGATGCCTGAATTATCGGGGGTGAGTACCATAGTTGTAAATTTCGTGCGATGTGATAATGGATATCTGGGAACATTCTACAGTTTAGTACGGTGTACCCGAACAAAGTTACTTTTTTTGCAAAGGGCAGACCCTGCTGGACAGCTTGCTCCATCTTGGCACAAGTTCGATCGCGCGTTAGCGAAGCCCTCGAAGAGGATCGCACATTAAAATAAAAGTTAAAAGTTGAGCCAATGCCAATTATCTTAGTTAAAGACTTAAGCAAAGTTTATCCGGTAGCGATTAAGGAACCGGGACTGAAAGGAACAATGCAGCACTTTTTTAAGCGCACTTACCGCAATATCAAAGCAGTTGAGGGCGTTTCTTTCAGTATTGAACCTGGGGAAGTAGTGGGGTTTCTCGGGGCTAACGGTGCGGGCAAAACTACGACGCTGAAAATGCTGACTGGTTTGATTTACCCGTCGAGTGGTACTGTCAGTGTGTGCGATCGTACTCCTTTTCGCCGCGAAGCAGATTTTCTGCGCAAAATTACCTTAGTTATGGGGCAGAAACAGCAGTTAATTTGGGATTTACCCGTGCTCGACTCTTTGCGAATCAATGCCGCAGTCTACGGCATTCCCGATAAAGATTATCGGCAGCGAATTGGAGAATTAACAGAAATGCTGTCACTAGAAGGCAAGTTAAATCAGGCGGTGCGAAAACTATCTTTGGGCGAACGCATGAAAGCTGAATTGATGGCGGCGCTGCTCCACCAACCAGAGGTATTATTTTTAGATGAACCGACTTTAGGTTTAGATATCAACGCCCAGTTTAATGTCCGGCAATTCCTGCGAGAATATAACGAGCGCTATCAAGCAACGGTGCTGTTGACAAGTCACTATATGGCTGACATTACTGCTTTGTGCAAGCGTGTTTTGTTAATCCATGAAGGGCAATTAGTTTATGATGGCAGTTTGGACGGATTGCTCGATAGGTTTGCACCTTACCGAGAAGTTCAGGTAAAATTAGCCGAACCGCTAGCAAAAGATAGCGCTTTTGCTTACGGCGAGGTAGAATCTATTGAAGGTAATTCAGTCCGATTTTTGGTCAAAAGAGAGGAGCTAACGGCGAGCGTGTCGAAGATTTTAGCCCAGTTGGAAGTAATAGATTTGACTGTCACCGATCCGCCAATTGAAGAGGTAATTGGTCGAGTCTTTCGCACTGGCAAAGTGTAATAAGTGCGAGCGCTTTGGTGAATAAAATTAACCACAATACTTGTAGGGGCAGGTTCACAAACAATCTGTAATTCACATCCAGAATATAGATAAACCAGCCCCCACCCATGGACAGAATTCGATCGCCGGAAATTCAATCTGCACGAGATAAGTATAAATTTACACAATTTGATAAGCTCTATGAAAAAAATCATCAGAATTGCTAAAACCTTGCTACTGACTTACTACGCTTATATGCTCGAATACCGGGCGGAGTTGTTTTTGTGGGCGCTGTCGGGAGCTTTGCCATTTATCTTGATGGGCGTGTGGATGCAAGCATCAGAAAGCGGTCAGTTTGGGCTGAAGGCGATCGACTTTGCGCGTTACTTTTTAGCAGCTTTCATTGTGCGACAAACTAATGTGGTTTGGGTGATTTGGGAGTTTGAAAAAGAAGTCCTGCAAGGAAAGTTATCTAATAGATTGTTGCAGCCTCTAGATCCCGTATGGCATCATTTCGCGTCTCATGTTTCCGAAAGGTTTGCGAGGCTGCCGTTTGTATTCGGATTAGTGCTGCTGTTTTTTGCACTTTACCCGCAGGCTTTTTGGCTGCCGAGTTTGGGCAGGTTGTTACTGTTTTTGTTGGTTATCGTCTTGGCTTTTTGTTTGCGGTTCTTGATCCAGTATACGTTTGCGCTGTTTGCTTTTTGGATAGAGCGCGCAAGTGCGATCGAGCAATTCTGGTTTTTGATTTACCTGTTTTTATCGGGACTTGTCGCGCCGCTAGAAGTGTTTCCTCCAGCAGTGCGCGCAGTGGTTTTGTGGACTCCGTTTCCTTATTTGATTCATTTTCCTGCTTCAATTTTGATCGGATTACCCGTAGATATTGGCCGCGGTTTGTTGGTGATGCTGGGTTGGGGTGTGGTGTTTTTTGTGTGGAATCGCTGGCTGTGGCGGCAGGGTTTAAAACAGTATTCTGGTATGGGAGCTTAGATAGTTGACAGTTGACAGTTGACAGTTGACAGCGAATACGGGACAGTAAACGGTGGACAATTGACAGTTGACAGTTGACACGGAACAGTAGATAGTGAATATTTAGCGAACAATCTCGGGCGCTGTCAACTATCAACTATCAAGTATAAATGACTGATAACTCACCACTCAAAAATAAATCTTTTGCGTTTGCCATCCGAACGGTAAACCTATATAAATACTTGTTTATCAATAAAAAAGAATAGGGTGGATCTCACTTTTGAGGAGGGCGAAGCATGACCGCAGATAAGTTATTAGTTATCATCCCATATTGACTGCGGTCATGCTTCGCCCCTAC
>NZ_JAUBOJ010000167.1:0-10063 GCF_036700185.1 Microcoleus sp. BM001215392
CGTGAAGCGTAGCCGTATTGCAGGTAATCGCCATACAAAAAGAAAGGGCGATCGCCCCTGACACCAAATACCAAACACTGCGATGATGCTACGAGTTGCGATCGCCAATTCCCTACTCATAGCGATCGAGACTCGTTACAGTCAAAGTATCAATCCTCTACGAGATGCCGCGACGACTATCAAAGAACTCCCGAGCCAAGAAATCGATCGCACCCCCGACAAACAGTCATCATAGAGGCTTCCTCGCTCAGCAACCAGGAGATTATTCGCAGCTTCTAGCGACCAAATACCTGGTATCTATAATACCAAATAAACAACTACTGACTACTGACTAATGACTACTGACTAATGACTAATGACTACTGACTAATGACTAATGACTAATGACTAAAAACTAATAACCAATAACCAATAACCAATAACAAACAACCAATAACTAATCACAATTCAGCATAAAAGTCAACACAGTTTCATCAATTCCCTTGAGTTGCAGCGACTTGTATTTCACAATTCGATTCTCCTCAACATAATCTGCAACCGCAGCCGAAATCAGCACAGAGTTTGGTTCCGCCACTTCTTGCAAACGGGCGGCAATATTCACACTCGGCCCGATCGCAGTATAATCCGATCGATCGGGGCCGCCAAACATCCCCACCACCGCAGTACCCTGGTGAATACCGCAGCGAAACCGTACCGGAGGCACCCCATTTTCCCCCACAATTCCCTGCTCCAACCAGCGCTCGTTAAGTTGCTTCAGAGCTCGCAGCATAAGCCTTGCAGCAGCTATAGCGCGGCGTACTTGCTCGTTGGGCGTTAGTTCCTCCGGCGCGCCAAAGAGAGCCATTACCGCATCTCCCACAAACTTGTCCACCGTACCGCCACTGTCAAAAATAGCCTTAGTCATTGCCGCCAAATATTCATTCAACAGCTCAGCTACCCGGCGCGATCGCAGCGTATTTGCCATTTGAGTAAAACCGACAATATCGCTAAACAAAATAGTAATCAATCGCGGTTCCGGGCGCAAATCCAAAGCCAAATCTCCAGCCGCAGCCGCTTTCACCATCGACGGCGGCAAAAATCGGCGCAGCACCGACTCAGTTAAATAACTGTTCAACTGCTGCACTCGCCGCTCGTTTTGTTTGAGGGCGATCAAATTCCGCACTTCTGCCAACAATTCGCGATCGTTAAAAGGCTTCGACAAATAAGCATCAGCACCCCGTTCCACTCCTTCAATCCGAGTATCTGCATCGGCTTTAGCAGTTAGCAAAATTGCCGGAGTTCCCCGCAAATCTTCATCCTGTCGAATCATCCGAATCAAATCCAAACCCGAGATTACAGGCATCATCAAATCCGTAAGAATTAGATCTGGACGGCGGTTTTTTGCCACAGAAAATCCTTCTTCTCCGTTGCGAGCCAGCAAAACTGCAAAGCCGGAAGCTCGCAGAATTTCCGACACATAAAAGCGCAAATCTGGATTGTCGTCAACCACCAAAACTGTACCCGCTACTGTTTCTGAATTTACAGGTTCTAGAGCTTCAAAATTAGTATTTTCTGCTTCATCTTCCGACAAATCTGCTTCCACATCTGCCAGTTCCACCGCTGCTTTCGATGCGTGAAACTCGGCGGGAATTTCTAGTACCCGTTCCGGGGGCAAATGAGTCGAACCGAAGTGCAGCCAAATACTAAAAGTAGTACCTTCGCCGTAAACAGAATCGACGGAAATTTGACCGCTGTGGAGTTCGACTAATTCTTTGACAAGTGCCAAACCTAAACCGCTGCCTTCGTAGGAACGGCTCGCAGAACCTTCGGCTTGGTGAAAGCGCTCGAATAAATAGGGAATTTGTTCGGTGCGAATGCCGATGCCGGTGTCTTTTACTTGCAACAAGCAGTGAGCGCCGGCCGATTCAACTGTCAGGGTGATTGTTCCACCTTCTGGGGTGAATTTGACAGCATTTGATAGCAGGTTGTAAATAACTTTGTCAAATCTTTCAATGTCCAAATAAAGTAAAGGACAATCTTGCAGTTGAGTAATTAAGTGCAGTCCTTTTTTCTCGCAGTAGGCGCGGAATGACTCTGCCGTAGAGTAACAGAAACCGACTAAATCGCAGGGGCGAAAACTCGGCTGCATCCGTCCTGCATCGAGCCGCTGCAAGTCCAGCAGTTGATTTACCAAGCGCAGGAGGCGGCGGGAATTGCGCAAGGCGATGACGGCTTGTTCGTAGGGTAAGTCTTCTTTGCGGCCGCAAGCTGATTCCAGAGGGCCGATAGTTAGGGTGAGAGGTGTGCGGAATTCGTGGGAGATATTTTGGAAAAATTCGGTTTTGAGCCGATCGGCTTCTAAGAGTCTTTCTGCCTGCTGTCTGGTAGTCTGGTAAAGGCGCGACTGCTGCACCGCCAGAGCCGCTTGAGTTGCCACTATTTGAGCCAAGTCAATGTCTGAGAGGTTCCAGCGGCGGGTGCTGCAATTTTGGCGCAGCGAAATGCTACCGATAATTTTGCCTTCGGAGAGTAGCGGAACAACTAACAAAGCCCGGGCTGGCGATCGAACTTGCAGTTCTGTAACATTAAAATCGGGGCGCTCGTTGAGGTCTTCAATCGCCACCGGCTCCTTGGATAGCATAACTTGCAGCAGTACCGGATTGCCGCGAATCGGCACCAAAGACTGCGGCATGGAAGGATGAGCAAAAACCCAGCCGCGAGGGTTTCCAGCAGCACTCTCAGCAGCAGTTCCAGGGCCAGGACGGTTCGCAACTACCTCTAGATTGCTAAAACTTTGTTTGACATCCACGGTATCCCTATTTGTGTCGTAGAGCCCCACGCACTGGACATATTCATCATCTTCTGTCCACAGAGAAAGGGCGCAGCCGTCAACTTGCAAAGCTTGACCGAGCTGTTGAGTAATCGCTGCAAAAATATTTTGGGGGTCGAGGCTCGATCGAATTGCCGTAGTAATAGTATTGACTAAGGCCTCGCGCTTTGCCAGCGCCCGCACCTGTTCGTAAGCCCGGGCTTGAGAAAGCGCCAAAGCCGCTTGGTCGGCCACCGTAATTACCAACTGTACCTCGTGGTCTTGCCACTGGCGCGGTCGATCGAACTGATGCAGCGCCAAGACAGCCATCAGTTCCATTTGGTAAAACAGCGGTACGATTAAGCTGCTGCGAATATTCGCAGCTTGGTAAGCCTGCAATCGCTGTTGATTGTCCCAGCTTAAAACCCTCTCATCAGTTTGGGCATCTTGAATCACCTCCACATCCAGAGTTTCCCAAACCAAATCCGGCAGCAAATCCGCTGAAAGTCCACCGCTAGCAACATCTCGTCTGGCTTCAGCATCGCCCCGCAACCCTTTAGTTTCCGCCTTCTGGTAAACAAACCACTCATCCGCCACTCGGCCGTCTTGGAAAGGCCGCAGCAGACAGCAACTCACCTCAAACATCTGTCCCACAGTTTCCACAATTCTTTGCAGCATTTGCTGGTAATTGGGAGCCGATCTAATAGTATTAGTAACAGCATAAAGCAGCGATTCTTGCGACAAAGCCCTGCGCAGTTCATTAGTGCGCGCCTTCAGGATATTGTGAGTATCAACAGCTTGACTGACAAGAATTTTGAGGTCTTCAGCATCCCACGGCTTAGTAACATATTTGAATACTTTGCCAGCATTAATAGCTTCAACCAAATCTTCAACATCCGTATAGCCAGTTAAAATAATGCGGATCACATCCGGGTATTGAGCAGCAGTCAGGCTGAGAAACTCCGTACCGCTCATTTTTGGCATTCGTTGGTCGGAAATAATCACCGCAACTTCTCCCTCTTTTGCTAAAATTTCGAGGGCGGCGGGACCTGATTCGGCTCGGAGCACTTTATAGTCTCGATGGAAGGTGCGATAAAGTAAGTCGAGGTTATCCGGTTCGTCATCGACAACCAGAATTTTTAGCTTAGGATTTTCTTGGGAATTCATGCACCGTTCTCCTGTGCCCCGGGGCAGTTCGATTTAATAAGTCTGATAAAAGGAAGAATTCTCCGGTTTCAATTTTTAAAGTCATACCATTTGCGATTTATAATTTGCGATTGGGATGACTGACTATCTCAGGGGTTGGAGTTTCCCTGCACTCTTTTTTTGAAACTAATATCACAATAATTTGTGAATCTGAATTTGTTGTGAATTTGCCCAGAACAGCAGCAACATTAGTTTTTCATGTGGGGGTTTTCGAGTTTGATTTTTTTTTCACAGTAGTCTGTCCTGCACCCCAATTTTATTATTTAATGATATTCAGATCGACTCGTTTTGCCAGAAGTGTCCTCGATTCCTGAGTGTTGTAAAAGAGAGCAAACCTGAATCAGGTAAGTTTCACACTATTGTAGAACTCTCACAATACATATAAATAACCGTCCTAATTGTGATTTGATTTGCCTTTATTTATGTGCTATTGTCCCAAGTCTCCCTATTTTATTTGGTATGTAAAAGATGCCCGCAGCATCACAGAATAGACAACCAACATCTTCGGGCGTGTTGTGCTACCAAGGAGACAGCAATTTTAACATTCCGCCCGCAGATGCGGCCCGCGAGCTGGCACCTGTTTCGGTGGCTGCTATTCGGGCTTGAGCGACAGACAGCACGGGCTCGGGATCTGCCAGTGACTCAATTGCTGTACCATTTCTAGTTAGACAGGCACTTTTTGGGTCACTTTCAGCATTTCTTGTGCCTCGTGCAGATATTCGACAAGCCAATTACTGTGGAGAAACACCACAAGCTTGAGCATCCATCTGTTAATCTTAGCTAGGGATGCACTATGTGCAAACCAGCTAGTCGATTTTAGATTCCAGACGGAGGGCTTCGATCGCGTCGAACGATGGGAGATTTGAGATTTACTGACAGTGCAGTGAATCTGGAAACCCGAACAGGAGCGCTGCTACCTCGACTACAGGCGCCAGCGGCTCACAAAACAGAAAAATCTCATGGGAGAGTACACTGACGATGGCAATAGCTTACAGCCGATCGAATCGTCGGGCACAGGCGATCGCCCAGAAATGCTGAAATCTCGCTCGTCGGGCGCAGATCCGATGCACCCCAGCGGCTCTTAATCTGGTAGGTGGTTGAGTTTTTTAATTACCGCTCGAGCGATAAATTCAATTCGATCGAGTATTTGGGCCAGCAAATAGCGCTAGGGTATTGAATATCTCCTAAAAACTCTCACTCTGCCCGAGTTAGCCTGTAAATACTTTCTCTACGTTACAGGTTGAGACAGACACAGCCAGTCTGTCCTTGGCCTTCGTGAACTCGACTCTAGAGAGTCAAGTTATTGAGCGTTCAATGACTCGACTGAAGTAAGATTGACTGGGTTTCACAGAGCATAACCTGAGGTTAAAACATTTTTGAGTGTTTTTAATATCTTTCCAAATACATACAAATCAATAACCTGAGGAGCGGTTTTAATGGCAAAAATTTTAGTTTAAAATGTTAAAATATTCCACAATTAAATACTACTTAATTTCGCCAAAATCTGCTTTTACAGGAGCATAAAATATGTCGTCAATAAGTTTGATTGCTAAATCTTAGATAATCAAAATTGAACAAGATATTACAATTATGTTTCGTCGTAAAAAACAAGGATATTCAAGCTCTCAATCATGATTTTATAGGTAATTTCCCATCTAATTTTTTATATAAAATCTAAAATATTACAAGATGGGCAGCTTATACACAAGCATCAAAAAATTAATATAGTGGCATGGAATTGTGAACACTTCCTTTTTTTCCTCACCGTCTCACGAACAACAAACTCCCGGAATTTCCGGCTTTTCGATTCGGGCGGCCGCGTCGAACGACTTAGCGCAGCTAGCCGATATTTTGGCTATGAGTTTTCACTCCCGGGAGGGGTTTGTAGAATGGATTTATCCGGTGTTGCGCTTGGGCATTTACGAAGATCTAAAAAATAGACTGCGTTCCAAGGCAGAACATTACATTTGTCTGGTTGGTGAGCTAGTATCGCGCCCGGAAGGAACGCAGAATTATCGATCGCGCCGAGTTCATTGCATAGCGGGAACAGTAGAAATGGCACTGCGTTCTCGCTTCCCTTGGCAAATCCCAAGTTCTGACTATCCTTATTTGTCGAATTTAGCGGTTCACCCAGATTACAGGCGACAAGGAGTTGCTCAACAATTGCTCAGCAACTGCGAGGATACAGCCAAAGAATGGGGATTTTCCGAGATTTACCTCCACGTTTTGGAAAATAATCACGGGGCGCGACAGTTGTACTATCAAGCCGGCTATCGCTTGGAACAAGTGGATTGGAATTGGACTTGTTGGCTGTTTGGTCAGCCGCGCAGGCTATTTCTACGCAAGCAGATATCCATGTCTTAAGCTGGCATCTATAGCGCATGGCGATCGCCAGATGAGGCGCCCAACCAGAAGACATAATGGGTAATGGGTCATATCGTGTTCGATCGATTAACCGCAGTAACATTCGATCGCGCGTGCGAACTCACTACCAACTGTAAAAATTTAAGGTAAAAGCCGTAATTTAGGAGACTGAGGAACGCCACAGAAGTTATGAACTGCTGTGGCGTTTTGCGATCGAAATAGGGGACTTTTGCCGCCTATTCTAACCCTCTGTGCGCAAGAAATTGGATGAGAGGAAATCCGAGGAAGCGATCGCCCCGTTAACCCCTACCAAATTTGCTAAAACCCGATTAGTTCCTGTTACTTGCAGCAAAGTACCGTTAGGAGTAGCGCTAAACTGCAACTGCTGGAAACTCAGACCGCCAGTCAAAACAAACTTATCGACGCCTACCTCGAAGTTAATCACAGTATCGGTGCCGCCGTCAGCACTCAACACAAATTGATCGCTCCCCAGGCCTCCGATTAAAGTATCGTCGCCCAAGCCACCAAACAGCCAGTCATCGCCAGCACCCCCATTGAGAAGGTCGCTATCTTTACCGCCAATCAGGGTATCGCTACCAGCATCTCCGTTGATAGTATCTTGCCCTTCGTTGCCGTAGAGCAAGTCATCGCCGTCACCGCCGTCCATGCAGTCTTGCTGGCCGTTGGCGCCCACCAAGACACCCCGGTTATCGGAGCGATCGCCGTAGATGGTATCGTTGCCCTCGTTACCGCAGAGGTCATCGTTGCCGTCACCGCCGAAAATCACGTCGTTGCCGAAATCTCCGTGTATGAGGTCGTTACCTTTGCCGCCGTAAATATTGTCCTCATCTTTACCGCCGGCGATGGTATCGTCACCTTCGTCGCCGTAGAGTACGTCAGCACCGGTGTTTCCAAAGAGCCAATCATTACCGTTGACATCTTTAGCTCGACCTCGGGCGCCGCCGTACATGGTGTCATCACCGCTGTCGCCGACAAGGGTATCAGAGCCGAGTTCGCCCCAAATCAGGTCATTATCTTTGCCGCCCCAAACGCAATCATTACCTTTACCAGCTTGGACGGTATCATTACCGTTGCCGCCGCCGATAATGTCGTTGCCGGTATCGCCAAAGAGCAAGTCTCCTTCATCAGCACTGTTAGCTGAGTTGGAACCGCCGCTATCGCCGAGCAGGGTATCGTTGCCGAAGCCGCCGTAGAGGGTATCTGAGCCTAATTGACCGTAGATCAGGTCATTGCCTTTACCTCCGTAAGCGCGATCGTTATCTTTGCCTGCAACCAGCGTATCGTCGCCTTCTTGGCCGCTGAGGAAGTCGTTGCCGAAGCCTCCGTAGAGCAAGTCGCGTCCTTGGAAGTCAACGATCCTTTTGCTGTTGGTGCCGCCAAGTAAGGAGTCATCGCCGGTGCCGCCAATCAAGGTATCGTTGCCGAGTTCGCCCCAAATGATGTCATTGTCTTTGCCACCGAGAGCAATATCGTTATCTTTGCCGGCATGGATGGTATCGTTGCCCTCGTTGCCGTTAATGATATCTGCACCGTTTCCTCCGAAGATCAAATCGCCATTGTCGTCAGCGCTACCGGAGTTATCGTTGCCGTTGTCTCCCAAAATCGTATCGGCACCTTCATCTCCAAACAGGGTGTCAGAGCCTAAGTCCCCAGCAATCCAGTCATTCTGTTTGCCAGCATGGACAATATCGTTGCCCTCACCACCGTAAGCAATATCGGTGTCTGTGTCGGCAAAAATCGTGTCATTGCCTTCGCTGCCGTAAATTTCGTCGGCGCCGTCTTTACCTAAAATCAGGTCGTTGCCTTCAAAACCGACGATTTTGCGGTTGCCTTTGGTGTCATCGATCGAGTCATTGCCGTTGGTACCTTTGGTGGTTTGTGCTTCTCCCATGCGCGAAATCGGTCGGACAAATCCCACTGCGGGCGGTTGCTGCGGCGGTGCAAAGTTAATTCCCGGTTTGCCAGAAATCGGCGGACAGTCACACTCGGTATCTGGTTCGGCGATCGGATTTGAGGTCAGCGGTGGTACGGGCGTGGGTGTGGGCGCTGGTGTGGGTGTGGGTGTTGGTGTGGGTGTTGGTGTTGGTGTTGGGGCAACGGGGAGGGCGATGGCTGCAACTGTAGCAGTAGCGGGACTGGTGGCGCCGCCGTTGTCGGTGGCACTGTAGTTGAAATTGGCTCCTGTAAAGCTGCCTGTGGCTTGGAAAAATAGTTGCCCGAGTTGTGCCGGTGTCAGGATTTGACCGGGTGTCACGGCTACACCGCCATTGGCTGGGTCTCCTAAAAATAGCAGTCCTTGGTCTGCTGGGGGCAGGGTGTTGATGGTGTAAGAGGCGATCGTCCCGTCAGGGTCGCTTCCTCCCAATCCCGGAACCCGCGCGCTGCCGTTGGGGAGAATGCTGAAGTTAGCATTGTTAGCTAATGGCGGTTGGTTGGGAGTCGGAGCAATGGCTGCAACTGTAGCAGTGGCAGGACTGCTGGTGCCGCTGTTGTCGATCGCGCTGTAGTTGAAATTGGCTCCTGTAAAGCTGCCTCCAGAGCGGAAAAATAGTTGCCCTATCTGTGCCGGAGTCAGGACTTGACCGGGTGTCACCGCTACGCCGCCGTTGGCGGGATCTCCTAAATACAGGATTCCTTGGTCTGCTGGGGGCAGGGTGTTGATGGTGTAAGAGGCGATCGTCCCATCGGGGTCGCTTCCTCCCAATCCGGGAACCCGCGTGCTAGTGCTCGGTGGAACTATGAAGTTTGCATTGTTGGCAACTGGCGGTTGGTTGGCGGGAGTTGGCGTCGGAGTTAGAGGTGTAGCAGAAAGGTTAGCGGTAGCAACCGGACTGCTGGTGCCGCCGTTGTCGATCGCGCTGTAGGTGAAATTGGCTCCCGTAAAAGTCCCTGTGGATTGGAAATATAGTTGCCCTATCTGTTCGGGAGTCAGAACTTGGCCTGCCGTCACCGCTACGCCGCCGTTGGCGGGATCTCCTAAATACAGGATGCCTTGGTCTGCTGGGGGCAGGGTGTTGATGGTGTAAGAGGCGATCGACCCGTCGGGGTCGCTTCCTCCCAATCCGGGAACCCGCGCGCTCGCGTTGGGCGCAAGGCTGGAGTTAGCATTTGTGGCTAATGGCGGTTGGTTGGGAGTCGGAGTTGGCGCTGGAATCGGTGTCGGTGTTGGAGTTGGGAGCGGAATTGGCGTTGGCGCTGGTGTTGGCGTCGGTGCGGGAATTGGCGCTGGTGTTGGAGTCGGAGTTGGGATGGGCGATGGTATCGCAGCGATAGTTGCAGGTGCAGGACTGCTGAGACCTTGATTATCCGTCGCACTGTAGTTGAAGTTGGCTCCAGTGAACGCGCCGGTGGATCGGAAAAATAACTGACTAATTTGGGCTGGTGTCAGCACTTGACCCGGTGTTATGGCAACTCCGCCATTGGCCGGATCTCCTAAGAACAGAACGCCTTGGGCTGCTGGGGGTAGGGTGTCAATCTTGTAAGAGGCGATCGACCCGTCGGGGTCAGTGCCTCCAAGTCCGGCGAGTAGGACAGTGCTACCTGGGCCTACTACCGCATTGGCATTGTTGGCGACAGGCGGTTGATTGAGCGGACTTGGGGCTGGTGTCAGAGTTGTGGTGACTTTAGCACCCGGTGCACTGCCGTTGTTGTTGGCAGGATTGGCGTCTGGGGTGGCTGAGGTGC
>NZ_JAUBOJ010000167.1:10163-14610 GCF_036700185.1 Microcoleus sp. BM001215392
AACCGGTTTTGGTGGTAACTAGGTCGGCTGTCGGTGTCAGAGCTGTGGTGACTGTAGCACCCGGTGCACTGCCGTTGTTGTTGGCAGGATTGGCGTCAGGAGTGGCTGAGGTGCTGCTGGCGGTGTTGCTGACGCTCGCGCCTCCGGGTGAGACAAAGCTGACTGTGTTGGCGACAGCAGGAGCACCGGAAAGAATGTTAATTGCTGGGAATGTCACAATCCCTGTAGTGGAATTGTAAGTACCGCCGTTCGAGACAGAGACTCCTATCAAACCGGGAACGATGCTATCAGTAACTGTGACGTTTGTCGCTGTACTCGGCCCGTTATTGACTGTCGAAATTGTGTAACTAACTGTGGTTCCAGCAATGGCAGTAGCTGGGCCGGTTTTTGTGGTGGCTAGGTCAGCATTAGGAGGAGTCAGAGCTGTAACTACTGTGGCTGTCGGTAGACTACCGTTGTTGTTAGCAGGATTAGAGTCTGGGGTTGCTGATGTGCTGCTGGCGGTGTTGCTGATGCTCAGGCGATCGGGTGAGACAAAGCTGACTGTGTTGGCTACCGCAGGAGCGCCCGAAAGAATGTTAATCGCTGGGAATGTCACAATCCCTGTAGTGGAATTGTAAGTACCGCCGTTCGAGACAGAGACTCCTATCAAACCGGGAACGATGCTGTCAGTAACTGTGACGTTTGTCGCTGTACTCGGGCCGTTGTTGACTGTCGTAATTGTGTAACTAACTGTGGTTCCAGCAATGGCAGTAGCTGACCCGGTTTTGGTTGTTACTAAGTCGGCAACAGCAACTGTAACTGGGCTTTGGGAGACGGTGGATGAACCGTTGTTGTTAACTGGGTTTGGGTCGAAAGTGCTGGAGTTGCTGAATGCAGTGTTAGTTAAGGAAGTGCCTAGTGTTCCGGGAACTGTGGCGACGATCGTCCGTGTGACGCTAGTACCGCTAGCCAAACTCGAAATCAACGGCCAGACGATCGCCCCCGTTGCGGGGTTGAAAGTACCGCCGTCGCTAGCGCTGACGAAAGTTAAGCCGGCAGGGAGTTGATCTTGAATCAGGAGGTCGGAGGCTGGGCTAGGGCCGTTATTGCTGGAAGTAATTGTGTAGGTAATGTTGCTGTTGGGTGAGGCGAACTGCGGGCTGATTTTAGCAGTTACAATGTCGGCTTGGAGTGCGGGAGGTAAAACACTTTCGACCACGAGGTTGCTAATTTCGTGAATGTTGTCCTGACCGCCTGTGGAACTAGCAAAACCAAATTTGAAAGTAGGTGGTATTGCTCCGTTTACCAGGGTCAAATTTGGGATGTCGATCAGTGTTTCGGTGGGAACAAATATGCCATCGCCGTTCAAGTCTATGGCAACTGTAAGCTGGTTAGTACCCGGTAGTAATGTGATTTGAACTGTTTTTTTAGCACCAGTACGAGTCGTTGCAGCAGTGTTATCTATCCCACCGGGAACGAGAGCGTTAGTTAAAAAATTGTAGTTAGTGGCTACGCTGCCTCTAAGTGCTACTGAATCAGCTGTCGCTACCGTGCCACCTACACGCCCTTCAGTGGGATTGGAAAAATTGCCAAACTCGTCTAATCCGACACCTACATAACCTCCTGCAATACCGGCTACACCTGCACCGGTAGTATTTGGAGCATAGCCGAGAGAGCCGCCGTAGCCTCCCGCTGCTGTGGGCGTAGTTGTGCCGTCTATTAAGAAAAAACTCACACCATCGGCACCACTGCCGCCATAAGCAAATAAATCAAAGGTAACTTTTACGCCCTCACTGGCAGAGATCGGGTTGTTGTAGATGACAAAAGCTGCTTGGTCTCCAACGGCTGAGGTTAATCTCAAAGCACCGCTACCGGCAGGATCGAGAGTGGGAGTCAAACCTGGAATAATCCCCGGGCCAGTGCCTGATGTTAAGCCCGGGTTGGCTGAAACGCCGCTGGTTCCATAGATCCAAGGACCTAGTGCTGTTGTACCAGTAAAGCTTTCGGCAACTAAGGTAGCTAGGACTGATGTATAGGCTTCTAAGACTTCTTTTTCAAAGGCTAGTTCAGCATTTATTTGTCCGATCGCAATTTCTAATTCCCAGTCGCCTCCTAAGGCTGCACTCCCAGTTAAATTATTGGAGGCCGCAACATTTGCTCCTGTTATTTCACTGAGTTTTTGTATAAATTTCAGGCCTGATTCGCCGGCGCCTGTGTTGCAACTTAACAGGAGAATACTGCCTGTGGAGTTGAGAGCTTTACCCCACTGCTGCAATTGGCTGGTATAGGTTTCTATATTGTGAATGTTGAGTTCTGCCGAGCCGAGTTTCACCGCTGCTTCTGAGCCGTGAGCAACTATTTGAATGCTGTTGATGCTGTGGCGCCAGGCTAAAATTTCGGCGATTTGTTCGATGCCATCCCGGGCGCGATCGAGCAAAATGACTTCTGTACCGAGTTTGACTCCCGCGAGTAACTGTTCGTAGTTTTCTACTTTTGAGTCAACAATCGCTAGATTTTGGAAGCTAGCGGACTCTGCTTTATAGCTGGCGCTCAAGATTTTAGTGGCGATATTGATATATTTCCGTGTTTCTAGGGCTGACATATTGGACTGAGTGGGGATCGTTTTCATTTTTAATGATTTCAACTACTAAACCTAAGCTACCCCTTTTGATAGATGACGATAAACTTTCGACTATAAAGTTTTGATAATAATTTTTTGTAAAAAAATAAAAATACTTACGTGTATTGGTGATTGGTGATATCAGGCAATAATTAGACAGGCTTTGTGCGATCGCGCGCCAGATTTCGAGATTGGTCGGATCGCTGTAACTCTTAGATGAATAAGCAGTTGGGCGTTTTGTATTCGCCGATACATATTATTTAATGGAAAAATTATATAATATATATCCCAAGATAGATGGCAAATTACTTACGTATTTCTCAAGATAGAGGGGTCAGACCCCTCGGGCTAATTTTCAGAATTTAGTGATATTGAGGCTCGCCCAGACAGATTTAACCGTAAATATACTGAAAATATTGATTTCCTAAAAATCGGCAGATTTTGAATTTGAGGTGCGATCGAAGGCTGTTGAAAATTGAGATACCGACGTTTCTAGAGAGTTATACTTAGACTGCTTTGGCCTCAAGTGAAATCACAACTGTGTAGTAAAAGCAACTAAATGCTACAAAAATTAACAAATTGTATAAATATATTGTTAGCAGGAGCGCGGTGACAAAGATCGATCGCCCTTGTTAGACTCAAGGGCGATCGGTCTTTGTGACTAAATCAGGAAACTGCGCCGCACCACCCAACCACTTCCTAAACCTTAATATCGAGTTCCCGCACCAAAAAAGCCCATTCATCTGCCAATTCTTCAATGACTTTAGCGGTAGGTTTGCCACCCCCATGTCCCGCTTTAGTTTCAATGCGAATTAACACGGGTTTTTCGCCCGCGTGGGTTGCTTGCAAAGCCGAAGCAAACTTGAAACTGTGGGCTGGAACAACGCGATCGTCATGATCGGCAGTTGTAATCATGGTCGCCGGATAAGCCGTTCCCGCTTTCAGATTGTGCAGCGGAGAATAGGCGTGAATCGCCCGAAACTCTGCGGAATTTTCCGACGAACCATATTCAGGAACCCAAGCATGACCAATGGTAAACTTGTGGAAGCGCAACATATCTAGGACGCCGACAGCGGGCAATGCAGCACCGAACAATTCTGGCCGCTGAGTCATGCAAGCCCCCACCAATAAGCCGCCGTTGCTACCACCTGCGATCGCCAATTTAGCAGGTTTAGTATACTTATTCTCGATCAACCATTCCGCAGCGCTGATAAAGTCATCAAACACATTTTGCTTTTTCAACTTTGTCCCAGCTTGGTGCCACGATTCGCCGTACTCGCCACCACCCCGCAAACAAGCTGTCACATAAACTCCGCCCATTTCCAACCAAACCAGCCTGCTCAGAGAAAAACTTGGAGTCAGCGAGATAGAAAAACCACCATAACCATACAGGTAAGTGGGGTTATTGCCATCTAGCTGCAAGCCTTTTTTGTGCGTGACAAACATCGGTACTTGCGTACCGTCTTTGCTGGGATAAAATATTTGTTTTGTCTCGTAATCCTCTGGATTAAAATCAACCTTTGGCTGCCGATAAACGCTACTTTCATCCGTCAGCATATTGTAACGGTAGATTGTGTTCGGAGTCGTGAAGCTGGTGTAAGCATAAAAGGTTTCGGTGTCGTGCCGCTTGCCGCCAAAACCTCCTGCCGAACCGATTCCGGGTAAAGCGACTTCTCGCGCCAAAGAGCCATCTAAGTTAAAGATTTTAATCTGAGTGTAGGCGTCTTTCAGGTAAGAAGCGACAAATTGATTGTTGAGAAGGCCAATGCCTCCGAGGGTTTCGGCTGCTTCGGGGATGATTTCGGTGAACCCCTGAATCCCCCCCTTCGTAAGGGGGGGCGACGG
>NZ_JAUBOJ010000168.1:0-14536 GCF_036700185.1 Microcoleus sp. BM001215392
CCAGCCCCCCCTTAGTAAGGGGGGGAGTTTCATTATTTAGCAAGGGGGGATTAAGGGGGGTTACTTTGGCACCGGCTAGGATTAAAGATGATTTTTGGGGACTGAGAAAGTCGAAGAAGCCGTGACAGGAAAAGTGGGCGATATCGGCATTTTGCAAGCTAGCAAGTTGTTGCTGCAATCCTGTTTTGCTGGCTTGTTGCCGACTCAATATTTCGGCGGGATTGAAGGATTTGGCAATTGCTTCGACTTCGATGTCGGTGAAGTCTAAATCTTCTGTGGGGTTTTGGATAGCAAAAAATTTGCTGGGTGATGTGTCTTCGGCTGTCAGATTTTCCCGCTGAGATAATTGCAAAAGTTGGCAACTGGGTGTGTATCTCACGCCGCCTGGGAAAAGTTCGAGAAGACATCCGGTTTCTACGGTTTTGTCGGCTTTTTGTCGGCTGCTGGCGAGGGCGTGTAGGGGGAATAGATGCAAGTATCGGAAGGGAACTAAGATTGATTTTTGGCAGTTTTCGGGGAGGCGAGAAATTATTTCGTCGATGTGCAGAATCTGAGCTAATTTTTCCAGGCGGGTTTCTAGTTGGTTTTTCCAGTCGTCGTATTTTTCCTCGTCTTTGATGTCATCGAGATATTCCTGTTGTAACTCTTCTAATGCTTGCAAGTCTTGATAGGAAGATTGCCAGATATCCGGTTGAGGAGAGTCGCGGGTAATAATGAAAACTTTAAAGCCGTTGTAGGTAATATACCATTCTAAAATTGCTTCGTTTTCAGCTAGCAGGCTGCGAATTTCTGCAAAACTAATCCGCTGTACTTGGCTGGGGAGGCTACGGGCTTTGTGAAACAATTCTACGAGGTTTCTGGTTTTGCTGCGTTCGATGTATTCTAGGGCGGCTGTGGAGTTTTCCATTTGTAGGCAAACTTCTACCATTGACTGATAAAGTTGATTCCATTCTTCAGCCAATTTCTGTCTGTCAGCTTCGCCGCCGATAATGATTTCACTCCGCATTAATTCGACTGTCTCGATGGCAGAGTTAAAGGTATTGTAAGCTTCTGGGAGTTGGGAATTATTCTGGTAGGCAAGTCCGAGATTATATAAGGTTTCACTATGCTCAATCGGAAATGCCTCGCAGGTGCTAATTTCTAATGATACTTGATAAGCAGCGATAGCCCGTTCCAGATTCTCTGCTTTTTCCCCTCTGATTCTGTAGAAGTAGGCAAGACCCAAATTATGTTGACTCCTTGCCCATTCAAAGGGAAATGCCTCGCGGGTGTAAATTTCTAATGATGCCAGACAAGCTGCGATCTCCCGTTCCTGATTCTCAGCTTTTTCCCCTCTGATTCTGTCGCCGTAGGCAATGCCCAAATTATTTTGACTACTTGCCCAATTTTCAGGAAATGCTTCGCGGGTGTAAATTTCTAATGATGCCAGACAAGCACCGATCGCCCGTTCCAAATTCTCTGCTTTTTCTCCCCTGATTCTGTTGCGGTAAGCTTCTCCCAAATTTTTTTGACTTCTTGCCCAATTTTCGGGAAATGCCTCGCGGGTGTAAATTTCTAATGATGCCAGACAAGCTGCGATATCCCGTTCCTGATTCTCAGCTTTTTCCCCTCTGATTCTGTGGCGGTAAGCTACTCCCAAATTATTTTGACTACTTGCCCAATCTTCAGGAAATGCCTCGCGGGTGTAAATTTCTAATGATGCTAGACAAGCTGCGATCTTCCGTTCCTGATTCTCAGCTTTTTCTCCCCTGATTCTGTCGCCGTAAGCTACACCCAAATTATTTTGACTTCTTGCCCAATTTTCGGGAAATGCCTCGCGGGTGTAAATTTCTAATGATGCTAGAAAAGCAGCGATCGCCAGTTCCAGATTCTCAGCTTTTTCCCCTCTGATTCTGTATAAGTAGGCAGCGCCTAGACTATTTTGACTGCTTGCCCAATTTTCGGGAAATGCTTCGCGGGTGTAAATTTCTAATGATGCCAGAAAAGCAGCGATTGCCCGTTCCAAATTCTCTGCTTTTTCTCCCCTGATTCTCTTGAGGTAAGCTTCTCCCAAATTTTTTTGACTCTTTGCGCAATCTTCAGGAAATGCTTCGCGGGTGCGAATTTCTAATGATGCCACAAAAGCAGCGATCGCCTGTTCTAGATTCTCAGCTTTTTCCCCTCTGATTCTGTATAAGTAGGCAGCCCCCAAATTATTTTGACTCCTTGCCCATTCAAAGGGAAATGCCTCGCGGGTGTAAATTTCTAATGACGCCAGAAAAGCAGCGATCGCCCGTTCCTGATTCTCAGCTTTTTCTCCTCTGATTCTGTATAAGTAGGCAACGCCTAGACTATTTTGAAATCTCGCCCATTTTTCTGAGTAAGCTTCGCGACTAACAATAGTTAATCCACTCTCCAGACAAGCAATCGCTGCCTCTAAACTATTTGCCCGACTGCCTTGTCGCAGGTTATAAAAGCTCTTACTCAAGCCGTGTAAAATATTCGCAACATTGTAGGCTGGTTCTGCATCTAAGGTTATCAGAGTTTGTGTTGCCCACTCTCGCAAAAACTGGGCAAAATTATCATCTATTAATTCTAGGTTAGCTTGCAGGATGGGGATTTGTTCTTCGCTGGGACAGGTGAGGATAGAATGAATCAGATTCAGATAAGCTTGGTGGCGTTCTTCATTCATTGCTGACAACCCATGTTTTTATAATTTTACATTCTTTGTGGGCGAAAAACAAGGGGCAAACCCGACTTGCTGAATCGTCTGGAGTCGTTGGAGTGTGCGTCATAATTAGCATTGGTATTTAGGATAACGGCAGAGTTCCAATCAGATTTTGAGCCAATTTGAGAAATTCTTCAGCTTAGGCGATCGAATCTGCTGCTTGATTAGCCGTTACAGCATTAATTTCCCCATAGTCTCCAGCATTTCGTAATTCCTGCGATCTAATGAGGAATTGGTGAAATTTCACAGGTACTCTCCCTGTACGAGCAAATTCTCTGCCAAATGCGCTGATGACTGCGGAATGTTTGGAAAAAGATAATCCTTCGCCCTCTAGAAATGCTTCAGCAATATAAAACATTGTGTAATAGGCGCGAGAAGCTGCATAATCAGGATATCCGCCATCCAATATAAATTTTGCTGCTGAAAGGCTTTGATGAGCTTTGAGGAGTAAGTTTAATTGAGCGGGTGTCATATTAAAATTCCCTCTCTACGGATATTTCTGAGCAAAGGGCCTTGATAATTAGTAAACCGTTCCTCATTCATAAAGTTGCAGCTAATTACTACGTCATTGTAGAGGGATAAATCTGCTACAATTGAGATAGTTCGCTCGATTTCTTCACCAACTTGCACTGGTGCTTTTAGAACCACCAAAACATCAATATCTGAGTCGGGATCTGCGTCGCCGCGCGCTTGGGAACCGTAGAGCACCATTCGGGTGAGACGATCGCCGTAAAGTTGCTCGAATTGATCTCGCAACTGAGTTAAAATAGTCTTGAGTTTATCGTTGATTTTCATATTTATGATGGATGTTTGGAGGGCGATCGGACTCTGAGGCACAAAAGGGCGATCCAAATCACATCTTACACCAATGTCTATTGGGGGTTTTTCGTGGGGTGGGGGCGGGTTTATTTCAATTGTTGGTGAGAGTTAGAGATGGTTGGTGAACCCGCCCCTACAAGAATCGGCGTCAATAGCATGGAAATAAATTACAAATCTGTCATCAACCTTGCCTTCCGCAAAATAAATGTCAACACTGTTTCTTCCCCAGTAATAATATCGGCTCTGCCTTCCATTCCCGCTTGAATTGAATACTGGCGGGGAACATTTTCCTGGGACTTTCCTGAGGATTGACGGCTGGTGGAGTTGAGTTTTGTTAAATAGGTTTGTTGCGGCTTAATCGAAACTTCGTAATAAGATCCACCTAAATTATTAGCAGGATTTTGAGGGGCGATCGCATCTGGGGCGATTTCGCTGACTGTTCCTTTGAGTGTTCCGTAATCGGGGAAGGGTAAGGCGGAAATCCTGATCTGCACGGGTTGGCCGATTTGGATGCGGGCGATGTCTTGGGAGGTGACTTTGGCTTTGACTACCAGGGGTACGTCGCTGGGGACTATTTGGGCGATCGCACTGCCGGCTTGTACGGTTTGACCGGTATTCCGGACTTCCAATTTCAGAATTGTACCATCGGCGGGGGCGCGAACTACGCTATTTTCGAGTTTTGACTGAATTTGATTCAGTTCTTTTTTAGCTTGAATTAATTGTTGTTGAATGGACGATCGCTTGACAAGCAAAACTCGCCGGCTTCTTCCCAGTCTTTCGGCGACATCCGGCTGCGATGTGGCGATTTTTACAAGAGCGGACTCGACTACTTCCTGGGCGGCTGGACTTGCAGCTTGGATGGTTTGAAATTGGCCGCTGGCTAAAATTTGATTTTCTAAGTCCCGCTGTTGCTGGTTGATTTGGCCTGCTGCTGTTTGAGACTGATTAATTATTTCTTGGAACTGCTTTTTTTGGGCGTCCAAACGCGAAGCGTCTACAACTGCGATCGCATCTCCGGCTTTTACTGTCTGGTTTTCGCTGACAGCAATACTTTCGATGGTTCCTTCGGTTGCTGCTTGTACGAGGCGCACTTCTCCGGCTGGACGGACGATCGCGTCTGCTTTGACTGTAGCGCTGTATTTGGTGACGCTAGCAAGGGCGATCGCCCCGCCAAAGGTCGCTACCATCAAAATACCCCCCAAAGTCGTCCAGCGGCTGACAGGAGGCAAAAACTGGTCGTTATCAAAGGTTTCTGCGGGGGTGGGTTCGGTAGTGCGAGACATGGCGGTTGCTGGGGGTAATAGGAATTGTTTTGAGTTTTGAGTTTTGAGTTGGGGGGAAGAAGATTGTTTTGAGTTTTAATATTAGTTCAAAAAAAGAATGCAACTCGCTTAGAAGCTCCAAGCCCATACATAATCAGTCATTCCCTAATCTCAAATCTCACAGATCAAATGGTATGAGTTGTCCGGGGCACGCCCGCAATCTCTTATTTCTTTTGTCACATTAATTTTCAGCTTTCCGGACATCAAGCATAGGTTTAGAAGTCTCAATTAAAATTCACAGGGTCAAGGTCAAAATCCGCACAACTTTGCCGTCCCCACCCGCAAATTGTCCCAAACATCAAAAATGGCGGTGCTAGCGGGCAAAAGTCATGAAAATAGAGCATTTCAGCAATATTTTTGGGCGCTGTTACCGGGTTTTTCTGAGATGTGTACGTAAGTAAGTACATATATATTAATAGGAGTTTCTGATGTCGGACAATCAACAAGAGTCATTATTCACCGAGCTAAACGATCGAGAATCTGCTAGTGTTAGCGGCGGCAGCGCGAGCAGCAGTGTCAGCAGTGGTAACGCTAACAGCGCCATGAAAAACAGCACCAATAGCCTGAATATGCTGTTTTTCATACCACAGCCGAGCCAGCTTTACCTGTACGATCCGAATCGCGATCGCCCTTATAAAACCCTGGTGGTTTAGATAGCTGAGTCAGGTAGTGCGATCGTCCAAGAATTAAAAAAATCTCAGTAATATTCCGGAAGTCGTCCAGCACTTGAAGAACTATTAGTTAGTAATTACACGAGACTATATAAATTTTATAAAATTTCTAGTTCTCGTTCAATCTTATCAACTTACAGGAGTCAAATATCATGCAAGAAACAAAAGACAATTCACTGTTTGCTGAACTCACCCCGGAAGAATCAGCTAGCGTCAACGGCGGTCATTACTATAATTACGATCGCTGTCACCGCCAACGGCGCAGTTGGGTCGTGTACCGCCGGAATTGCGACGGTTCCTTCAGAAGAGTAGTCCGCTACGCTTACTACTAAGGTTGACTGCTGTCAATTGGACTCTATAACTGTGGAGCCAAAAAGCACCCATAACTTTATGGGTGCTTTTTGCTGATTGGGTAGTTGGTGATGAGTAATCTTCATTATGCTCTACCCATTATTCATTTTTCAAAATGTTAAAGAACATCCCTTTGATCGGCAAAATGCCATTATTCGGACAAGTCAACCGGTTTAAGAAATATCAGGTTGTTCTCCAGCAGAGCGAAGAAGATTGCGGGGCGGCTTGTTTGGCTTCGATCGCGAAATTTTACGGACAGAATTTTACTATTAGCCGTTTGCGAGAATCTGCGGGTACAGGCCAAAAGGGGACGACTCTGCTGGGCTTGAAACAAGGTGCTGAGGCGGTGGGCTTTAATGCTCGATCCGTGCGAGCAGCGGCTGCTATTTTAGACAAAATTGATGAAGCACCTTTACCCGCTATTATTCACTGGAGTGGTTATCACTGGGTTGTTTTGTACGGAAAACAGGGCGAAAAATATGCGATCGGCGATCCGGCTGTCGGTATGCGCTATATTTCCAAAGAAGAATTAGCAGCAGGTTGGACAGATTGGCTGTGCTTGCTAGTAGACCCAGATCCCGATCGATTTTTTGCCGAATCAGACGGTCAACCGCCCGCCAATTCCGTACAAAAATGGATGCGTCGGGTTTGGATTTACCGCCAGCTTTTGATGGAAGCACTGTTGATGAATGTGGTGTTGGGTTTGCTGTCAATTTCTTCACCTTTTCTCGTACAACTGCTCACCGACGACATTCTGGTGCGGGGCGACACGCAACTTTTGGCAAGTGTGGCGATCGCAGTTATAGTTATGAACCTATTTAGCAGCAGTTTAGGACTGGTACAGTCGAACTTGATCGCTCAATTTTCCCAGCGTTTAGAGTTGGGATTGGTGATGGAATTCGGGCGTAAATTCCTGCGATTACCTTTAAGTTTTTACGAAACCAGACGCAGCGGCGAAATCGTCAGTAGATTACAAGATATCCAAGAAATAAATAAATTAGTTTCTCAATTTGCAATCAGCTTACCCAGTCAATTTTTTATAGCTGTAGTTTCTTTTATCTTCATGTTGTTTTACAGCAAAGAACTGACACTAGCCGCTACAGTAATCGCAGTATTTATGACCGCATCTACAGTAGTATTTTTGCCAGTATTGCAGCAAAAAACGCGGAATTTGTTTGTACTGGAAGCAGAAACTCAAGGCGTTTTAGTAGAAACTTTTAAAGGCGCGCTGACCGTGAAAACTACTAGCAGCGCCCAGCAACTTTGGGAAGAATTTCAAACCCGCTTCGGTCGCTTAGCAAATCTCACTTTTCGTACTACACAAATTGGCATTCTCAATAATATTTTTTCTGGGTTTGTTGCATCAGCGGGCAGCATTACCCTGTTGTGGTTGGGTAGCAGTTTGGTAATTGACAAGGTATTGAGTATCGGTCAGTTGCTAGCTTTTATTGCCATGAACCAAAACGTGACTACTTGGGTGACTTCTTTGGTCGAATGTACTGATGAAATGGCTCGCGTGCAGACAGCAACTCAACGGCTTTCCGAAGTCATAGATGCTGAGCCGGAAAGTAAAAGCGAGATTAATAAACCTGTGGTCACGATTCAAAATAACGACGCTATTGTTTGCAAGACTGTTAATTTTCACTACCCCGGGAGACTTGACTTGCTAGAAAATTTTTCGGTGACGTTTCCGGGCGGTCACGCAATTGCTTTAATCGGTTATTCGGGTTGCGGAAAAAGTACGCTAGCTAAAGTAATCGCTGGTCTGTATCCGCTGCAATCTGGTAATATTAGAATTGGCGGTTATAACTTGCAAGATTTGTCTCTCGACTGTCTGAGACAGCAGGTGGTTTTGGTTCCCCAAGAAGCGCATTTTTGGAGCCGTTCGATTCTCGATAATTTCCATTTGGGAAGTCCCGATGTCAGCTTTGAACAGATTGTGAAAGTGTGTAAGATTGCGGGGGCTGATGAATTTATCAGCCAATTACCTGATAAATATCAAACTGTTTTAGGGGAGTTTGGGGCGAATATTTCGGGCGGACAGAGACAGAGATTGGCGATCGCCCGCGCTCTTCTCAACAACCCGCCAGTGTTGATTCTAGACGAATCTACCGCAGGGCTAGACCCCGCTAGCGAAGCGGAAGTCTTGGAAAATTTGTTGATGTACCGGCAGGGAAAAACTACGATTTTCATCAGTCACAGGCCGCGAGTGATCGATCGCGCCGATTGGATTATTATGTTAGAACGCGGCAAGTTGAAAATGCAAGGATCTGCTGCAAAATTGCGATCGATTCCCGGAGACCATTTAGAGTTTTTGAAACCTTAAAAACTTGTAGATAGGACGTACGGTTAGAAACCGCACCTACACAAACGAAGTCCGAGCTCAGGGGGACTGAAGAGAATAAGGTAATTTTAACCGTACACTCTTCAACCCGCGGCGGCGGGTTTTGTTTGTATAGACGCGGTTTCTAACCGCCCGGTATTCTTCAACCCGCTATACCAGCGGGTTTGGTTTGTATAGACGCGGTTTCCAACCGCCCGGTATTTTATCTCACCGCCCAGTCTTCTTAATTAATGCACCCGACAAACTAGGGGAATCGCCTCCTGATTTTCCAGCACCAAACCGTACTCCAAACCCTCAACAACCGCCTGACAAGAAGCATCCAAAATATTACCAGAAACCCCAACCGTCGTCCAACGATCTTGGCCGTTACTAAACTCAACCAACACGCGAGTTTTAGCAGAAGTACCCGCACCAGAATCCAGGATTCGCACCTTGTAATCTGTCAGATAAAAATGCGCTATCGCCGGATAAAAATTCACCAAAGCTTTCCGCAAAGCCGCATCCAAAGCCGAAACCGGGCCGTTTCCTTCGGCACATTCCAAAATATTTGTACCGTTTACTGACAATTTCACCGTTGCTAAAGCCGTACAATCTTCGCCAACCTTATCGCAGTGGACTTGAAATCCCGTAATTTCAAACCAGCGCTGGCGCTGGGACAAAGCCTCCCGCATCAACAATTCAAAAGACGCCTCAGCGCCCTCAAATTGATATCCTTGACTTTCCAAATCTTTCAATTTTTGCAGAATTTGGCGACAAGCAGGATTTTTGCGATCGAGTTCAATACCAAAAGTCTTAGCCTTCGCCAAAACATTACTCAAACCAGATTGATCCGAAATCACAATTCGCCGGATATTGCCGACTTTTTCCGGCTCCAAATGTTCGTAAGTTAACGGATTTTTTTCAACAGCCGATACATGAATTCCGCCCTTGTGAGCAAAAGCCGAAAGCCCGACAAAAGGAGCATGGTCATCGGGAGCAAGGTTGACAATTTCACTAATCGATCGACTAACTTGAGTTAATTTAGCTAACTGCTCGTCTTGAATGCAATCATAACCCAACTTCAGCTTAAAATTAGGAATCAAAGAACACAAATCGGCATTACCGCAGCGTTCGCCGTAACCGTTAATAGTTCCCTGTACCATCGTCACGCCTTCGCGCACAGCAGCCAACGCATTAGCAACCGCAACTCCGGAGTCATTGTGAGTGTGAATTCCTAACTGCAAAGATTGGGTGCGTTCTGTCCCCAAAGCTGCTAAAACATCGCGAACAACCTGACTAACTTCGTGGGGCAAAGTACCGCCGTTAGTATCGCAAAGCACCAGCCATTCTGCACCAGCATCCGCCGCCACTGCTAAAGTTTTAAGCGCATATTCTGGATTGTGTTTGTAGCCATCAAACCAGTGTTCTGCATCATAAATAACGCGCCTTCCCTGACTTCGCAAAAATTCAATAGTATCTTGAATCATCGCTAAATTTTCTTCTAGCGTCGTCTTCAAACTTTCAATCACGTGCAAATCCCACGACTTGCCAAACAGGGTTACCCAGCGAGTACCCGCCGACAAAATAGGCTGCAACATTTCATCATTGGCTGCCGTTTTTCCCGG
Organism: Microcoleus sp. BM001215392; assembly: GCF_036700185.1. Lineage (NCBI taxonomy): Bacteria > Bacillati > Cyanobacteriota > Cyanophyceae > Oscillatoriales > Microcoleaceae > Microcoleus > Microcoleus sp. BM001215392. Next base: position 9,819 of record NZ_JAUBOJ010000168.1, read on the forward strand.
CCGCCTAGTCGAACAAAAAGCGACCACTTCTGCTTGAGTTAGCGGCTGTTCTTTGAGACGCCAAAAAAATTGTACGTCTTTAGGATTGGCCCCCGGCCAGCCGCCTTCAATAAAGGGAATTCCTAAACTGTCTAACTGTCGGGCTATCCGCAGTTTGTCTTCGAGAGATAAGCAGAGTCCCTCGCACTGAGCGCCGTCTCGCAGCGTGGTATCGTAGATCCAGAGCCGATTTGTCATGGGAATTCTCAATTAGAATTTGGTAATATATGACTTATCATATTAGATGAAATTATTTGAAATAAATGGGATAATATATAGGAAAATTAACATAAATCTAATTGGGGTAAATTGCTGTGGTCAAAGTACAAGCGCAAGGAAAAACATTTGAGTGCGATCGCGGAGCGAATCTCCGTGAAGTTTTGCTGAAAAACGGCATCGATCTCTACAATGGCAACGCCAAAGTCATCAACTGTCACGGTTTGGGCACTTGCGGCACCTGCGCCGTCACCGTCGAGGGCGCAGTTTCCGATCGCGAGTGGCGCGAAACAGCGCGACTTTCGCTTCCTCCCCATTCTCCCGCATCGAACCGCCGTTTGTCCTGCCAAACAAAGGTTTTAGGCGATATTAAGGTGACAAAATATGAAGGTTTCTGGGGCCAGGGTTCGGAAACCGCATGGAAACCTCAAGGATAGATTTTTTGTGCAGCAAGGCTGATGAGCTCTACTGCATTTAGATGGCATATTTGGGGCAGGCTCGCGTGCGTGCCCCAGCAGAGAGTATTGTAAAAATGGTGCAAAAATTCTAACAGTAAGGTGCTAGTGTTCGCACCTTACTTTCAAGAACGATCAGAGGTAAAATCAGCCAAAAAGTCCATAGAAAAGTCCATGAATCCATCTCAAAATATTCTGATTATTGGCGGCGGAATTATCGGCCTTTCGCTAGCAGTAGAACTGAAGTTGCGAGGGGCTTCAGTCGCAGTTCTCACCGCCGATTCTCCACAACCGACGGCCCGGGCCGCTGCCGGAATGCTGGCACCACAAGCCGAACAAATTCCCCCGAGTCCGATGCTGGATTTGTGCTGGCAAAGTCGCGCGCTGTATGCTGCTTGGGTGGAACGGCTAGAAGAAATTACGGGGTTGAAAACGGGGTACTGGCGATCGGGAATTCTCGCACCAGTCTGTCAAAATGAGCCTCAAGAAAAGCCAAATGTGTCAAACCTTAATTCTCATTGGCTCGACAGAGACGCGATTCGCCAACATCAATTAGGATTGGGTGCAGAAGTAATCGGCGGTTGGTGGTATCCTGACGATGCTCAAGTGGACAACCGCGCTTTATTTCGGACGCTTCAAGCTGCAACTAAAGAATTGCAGATTGAGATAATTCAAGATACTGCAAAGGAAATTATTCGACATAAAAACCGAGTTTTTGGTGTAGAAACAACCGCAGGAAAATTGCAAGCCGAGCATTATGTTTTGGCAGCAGGGCCTTGGTCTGAGAAGTTATTGGATGTTCCAATTTTTCCTAGAAAGGGGCAAATGCTGTCAGTATGCGTACCGGAAAATTGTGGAGTAATTCAGCCGCTGCAAACAGTTTTATTCGGGACAGGCACTTATATTGTGCCACGTCAAGATGGCAGAATTATTATCGGTGCAACTAGCGAAAATGTGGATTTCACCCCTGGAAATACCCCAGCGGGAATCCAAAGTTTGCTAGCAGGAGCGATTAAGTTATATCCCGAATTACAGCATTATCCGATTCTAGAATTTTGGTGGGGATTTCGGCCTGCTACGACCGATGAGTTGCCGATTTTGGGCGCGAGTGCTTGGGAGAATTTGACGCTGGCGACTGGGCATTATCGCAACGGCATTTTGTTAGCCCCGGTAACGGCTAAATTGTTAGCTGATTTGATGCTAGATCGAAAGTTAGATCCGTTATTACCTGCGTTTAATTATGCGAGGTTTGCATTTTCCTGACATTCGGTTTGATCGTTCGGAATGCGAGTCCTCTCTTCATAAATACAAATAATGCAGGACTAAAGCCCTTACTACGAACTTAATTTTGGCGTAAGTCCAAATTAGTTAGATTCCGGTTTTTTAGGTTGGTTCAATTCCCTGCATTTCAGCGCAGCCAAATCGTAAGCATTTTGGTAATCTTTACCGCCTAACATGACATCGCCGTAATATTCATAAGGTTGATTTCCGTAAACCGGCAGCGGGTCGTCTTCTGGATAATCTTCTTTTGATTCATCTAGAATTGCTTTGAGTTTCTTGACGCTCAATCGCTGGGCGGGGAAGTAATGAATGTCTTGAGCGCTGAAGCCGAGATGCGGAAAAGTTGGGTCAAGAATTCGCTCGTTTAGTTCAATCCAGCTATACTCGATGGGTTTGTAAGGTGCTCCGGGTGCAGCTAAAAATCCTTGGACGTAAATTGCGCCTTCGGTGGTTAAGGCTGCTTTGGAAGCGTTATCAAAGCAGTTTTTTCGGTTGCTTTTGATGCGAGTGGCGATTTCAATAGAAAGCGTCTCATCTAACAGTTCGCTCATAATTCCTTCGAGTCGCGTGTGCGATTAGATTGTAGCAAGTCGGAGGTGCGATCGCCAAAAACAAACGATCGCCAATCACGATCGCTCCTCAAATTCCCGTTTCTACGAGTCGAGCCAAAATCCTCTGCGGTGGTGGATGTTGTGTCACATTTGGGTTTCGGGGCGGTTTGTCAAAGGCGCAGGCTGGGTGATACAGGCCGAAAAGTCGATCGCCCGCATCAACTTCCCGGCGGCTCGCAAGATTTGGGAGTCGCGCAATTGTTGAGCGTGCGATCGAGCTAGGGCTTAAAGCATTGTACAACCGTTCATTTGCCTTAAAACTAAATCAAGGGCGTAGCTATGCGGCAAAGTGGCTAAATGCTGCACGGATGGCGATGAACCACACCGTGAGAGTTGAGAATAGGTAGAGGTAGAACCGCAGCAAAATCAGATTGAATGTACAATGAACGATGCTATGCAATGCGCGAAAGCCAACGAAGATCCAAGCCGAGTTCACATAAACTGCGTCTACCTGGTTCGTGATGAAAAGGTATAGCACCAGCGCATAAAACAGGACGGGAATCTCGAACAAATTCTTGAAGTTATCGGAGGGATTTGATACCTCTGGTGGCGAGATTTGCGCCAGCGTACCAGGTATAGCCAGCTCCTGCGGGGCGAGCTTTGTATTGTTGAGGAAAGTGATACGGCGGATGTACAAATACACCCAGACTAGCAGTGTTAGAAACACCATGGCAAAGAAGGGACTGAAGATGGCATTTTGCATGATTTTTACCTATAAAACTCAATTGTTCTGAAGATGGGCGGGCGATAAAATCCGCCCTAGGCTATGTACAAGACTTGAAGAAACAAAGACTAAAGTAAATCCAATCAGAGGATGGAGTACCTCTAGGTGAAAAGGAGTCTTGAGATGAACGGTCAAAAATTGTAGTCCCAGCAGTACGGGTAGACTTGCGGTGAGACGCTGTATTTGAGGTGAGAATCGAGTGACGAGCGACCATCCCAGTAATAATAATGACAGCCCGCTATATCCTCGGACTAGCCAAACATGAATCTCCCACCACGCAGGATTGACAAAGTAAGCGACTCCAACCGTTAACAATTGAGCAATCAAACAGAGGTTAAAGACGACTGAAGCCGCATAAAAGCCGATCGGCATCCAGCGCATGGAAGTGCGCTCAATTTCCGAATTGATGGTCATGTGCAGTTATTTTTGATACTTTTGATAATATAAGCTGAGTAATTCAGCAGTCATAGACCCCGATCGGGTACAGTTTTGGCTAGCACGACGATGAAAAATTCCTTACAGCATATATTTGAAGTAATTAATCAGGTCAAAAACGAACAAGATATGCGATCGCAAGTCGTGCCGCAAATCGGCGAGTATTTTGCAGCTAAGCGATGGGGAGTATTTTTCTTTGACCAAATGCCTTTGTTAGATAAAAAATTTCATAAAACGCTGGAAATTGCACTATCAATCGAACACAATCCTATTGCACGTTATCTAGTTGAGCGCCATGCTCCCGTGCACGAAGCACTGGTAACATCACCCAAGGTGTGGACGATGATTTGTCCTCGGCCCGATCATTGGCACGTGATGGCGGGGCCGATTGTAAGCTGCGGTAAATTAGTAGGTGTATTTGGTTGCACTCGCGAACAGTCAATGTCTGCTTTTGATGCACAAAATTTAGCAGATTTAAGTGGAATCTGTTTGCATTTGTCTGTCTGGGCTGCAACAGTACGCGCGGCGAAGCTACCCCCTAGAGAATCGCCCTACGAACCTTTAAAAAGCGATCGCTTAACTGCTAGGGAATTGCAAATTGCCGAGTTGGTGGCTTTGGGACGAACCAACTCAGAAATCGGGACTGAACTTTGGATTACTGAGAATTCTGTCAAGCAAGCTCTGAAGCGAATGTTCCGCAAGCTTGAGGTTTCGTCTCGCGCGCAAATGGTTGCACAACTTTCTGCAACAAAATACCACGCAGTGTAAAAAAAAGGTTTGTAGTGAGGACTCCCTTCCGCATTTGGAGAGGACTCGCATTCCGAACGATCAAACCTATGAACTAATTTGGGTGCATCTAATTTTGGCAAGGGCGAAGCATTTCGGCACATAATTTATGAATGAGAATCAGAGATTTACTGCCGAAATGCGAGAGCCCCTACGAGTATATTTGCAAAA